>CASFJL010000001.1 GCA_949295005.1 uncultured Pseudomonadota bacterium
TGTTCGAATTTTATGTGCTTAATTTATTTCTACTTTGGTGTTTTGATTATGATATTTTTTTTAATTTTTACTCTCTGCCCCATACTTTGACGATGAACCGGGCGCTTTTGTGTTTTAATGGTGCCGCTAGTAAGAATCGGACTTACGACCCCGTCATTACCAATGACGTGCTCTACCACTGAGCTATAGCGGCGACAACATCGCAAAGATATATAAGTTTATTTTAAAATGCAAGAGTTTTTTTATATTATAAATTAAATTTTTTTAAGGCTTGGCTTTTTAATGAAAATATGGTATAAATAAAAGCGTTTAATTATAAATTTGTATATTATGGAGATAAAATGCATTCACATCTTCAGGCGAAGATGTATGCTGCATGATGAGCTTGTTGCAGCATTGAGAAGAAAACAGATATGCCCTTGTTCCGAGGCGTTTGCTTACACATATGAGGAATATGGTAACAAAGAAGAGGAAAATGACAATAATTCCTCCTATACCAACCAATTCCACTATGTGGGAAAGGAGAGCGAAAGTCAAGGCGTTTCGGAAAGCGTGTTCTTTGAGCAACCAAGTTGCGAAGAAGAGAATGAAGGCGCAAAAGAAAGTGATTTCTTTGAAGAGCCTCGTCATGAAGAAGAGAATAATGGTTTATCAGAGGATGACTTTTTTGAAGAATCTCGTCGCGAAGAAGAGAATAACTCTTTGACGGAGGACGATTTCTTTGAACAACCTCGTAATGATGATGAGCATCAAGACGAAGATGATGATGAACGTCGTCGAGAAGAAGAGCTTCAAAGTATTTTTGATGACTATGGTAAGTCTGAAGAAGACGATTACGACGATGACGAAGATAATCGTCATGAAGAAAAGCCATTTAGCCTTTTTGAAGACGATGATAAGTCTCAAGAAGAAAATGACGATGACGAAGATGAGCGCCGTGAAGAAAAGCCGTTTAGTCTTTTTGAAGACGATGATAAGTCTCAAGAAGACGATAACGACGATGACGATCGTCGCGAGGAGAAATCGTTTAGTCTTTTTGATGACGACGATAAGTCTCAAGAAGACGACGATGAGCGTCGTGAAGAGGAACTTCAAAGTCTTTTTGATGACGATGATGATGATCGTCGTGAGGAGAATAATCAAAGTCTCTGGGGTAATGATGATGAAAATGAGAATGAGAATAAAGATGATTATTCCTTATTCTCTGGTCATTCGGAGTTTGAAGATAATCATGATGATTATCGTGACGATGATGAATATCACGACAATGATGATCACGATGATTACGATAATGATGATAATGATGACGATGATGATTATCGTGACAATGATGAATATCACGACAATGATTATCGCGATGATTACGATGATTACCATGATGATTATCACGACAATGATTATGAAGATAATCATGATGATCAAGACGATGATGATTATTAAGTTTAAAAACCCTTGTAAGTTATATCTTGCAAGGGTTTTTTGTTTTTAATTGATAAATTTTTATTGTTTTTATAAAAAATAATGCGTAAACTCACATTGTTTAATTAATAAAAATAATGAAAAGTAGGACAAAGGAAATGTTAGATATAAAATATATTGTAGAAAATCCTGAGATTATCAAAGAAGGATTAGTCAAAAAAGGTTATACCAAAGAAGATATAGATATTGATGCCCTGATTGCATTGCACAAAGATATTAACAAACTCAAAACATCCTCCCAAGCTTTGTCCGAAGAAAAAAACAAATTAAGTAATTCAATCAAGTCTGCTTCTGCAGAAGAGCGTCCGGCCATTATTGCCAAAAGTAAACAAATTGGCGAAGAGTTGAAAGCCGAACAAGAAAAATTGGCCGCTGAACAAGAAAAATTTGATATGGTTATGTGGCGCATGCCTAATATGCCGAGCCCTGAAAGTCCGGTTGGAAAAGATGATTCTGAAAATGTGGTTCGTCGTAAAGTTGGCGAATTGCCAAAATTTGACTTCACACCGCGTGATCATATTGAATTAATGGAATTAAACGATTGGTCAGAAATGGAACGCATTGCCAAAGTTTCCGGCTCTCGCACATATGCCATTAAAAATGATTTGGCAAAATTAGAGTTGGCTATGCATATGATGGTTTTGGATAAATTGCGCGCCAACGGCTTCACAGTCATTACCGTTCCGTCAATTTCTAAAGAAAAACCATTGTATGGTCAAGGTTATTTGCCGTTCTCTCGTGATGAAGTTTATTATATGCCGGCAGATGATGTATATTTATCAGGTACGGCAGAATTAATTTTGAACTCTTTGCGCGCAGATGAAATTTTGCAAGAAAATGAATTGCCGATTTTATATGCCGGTTTTTCTCCTTGTTTCCGCAGAGAAGCAGGTGCAGCCGGAAAAGACACCAGAGGTTTGGTTCGTGTTCACCAATTTATGAAAACCGAACAATTTGTCATTTGCAAAAATGATGTGAAAGAAAGTGAAAAATGGCACAAAAAATTATTGCAAATTTCAGAAGAAGTTTTGCAAGATTTGGAATTGCCTTACCAAGTTTTGGAAGTTTGCACCGGAGATATGGGTGCCCCGAAATATCGTCAATATGACTTAGAGGCTTGGGTACCGTCTCAAAATTGTTATAGAGAGACACACTCTTGCTCTAACATTACCGAATGGCAAGCGCGCAGAACCAACTTGCGTTATCGTGACAATGCAGATGGCAAAGTAAGATATGTTCACACCTTGAACAACACCGGTATTGCCACACCAAGAGCCTTGGTTCCGTTCATTGAAAACCATCAAAACGCAGATGGAACAGTTAACATTCCGGAAAAACTCCGTCCATATATGGGTGGTGTTGCCAAGATTGGTAAAAACGCTTAACAAATCTTTTCACCCTAAAAGCGTCCGTAAGGGCGCTTTTTTGATGAATATTTTAGGAAAAAAATATGAAACTTGATTTAAAAAAAGTTGAATATGTTTTGTTTGATTGGGATAATACGTTGGCAGAGAGCCGTTCCACACTTGTATATGTTGTAAACAAAATTTTGCAAAAATATCATTTAGATGAGTGGGATAAACAAAAAGACAAAAGAGATCCCAATCTCTCTTTTAGGGATAATTTTCCTAATGTTTTCGGCAAAAAAAATGCAGCAAAAGCTTATGAAGAATATTGTAATTTATACAAAGAAACGGTTGCCTCCAAAATAAGCCGTTTTGATAAAACATTGGAAACCATTAAGTTTTTGAAACAAAAAAATGTCAAAATCATAATCTTGACCAACAAAGATAGAAAGTTGTTGGATTTTGAATTACCACTTTTATATGATATTAAATTGTTTGATGAAATTGTTGCCGGACATGAGGCTCCGAAAGATAAACCTTATCCGGAACAAGCTTGGTATGCATTAAGAAATTTCATCTCTCCCAAAGATATCACGCAAGAAAATGTTTGGATAGTTGGAGATAGTGCAATGGACAGTGATTGTGCCAAAGCAATTAACGCATTGCCCATAAGGGTAGGAAAACCCATTTGGCAATTAGCATCAGATATCAAAGACGCAGACGGAATAAAATATTTTCCCACATTTAAAGATTTTTATTTGGAATTAAAAAAGAGTGATATATAAATAAAATAATACAAAACAAAAAGGTGTAATATGGGAAAAGAAGACATAGAGCTGAATCTGAAACAAAAAATTTTGCAATGGATTTTTTGGGGAATATTGATTTTATGTTTATGTTGGATGAATTATACATATTTTTCTCGGCACACATCTTCTAATCCGGAGCGAATAAACAATTTTATTTTAATAGATAATAATATAGACAGATTTAGGATTCCGGTAACAGCGGGTTTTTTTTATCCGTATAGTGTTTCTAAAAAACGCAAAGTTTTATCATCTCAAACCAATCCAAGAATATTTGTTGTTCCTTATGACGGATATTTATATTCTCAAGCAAATGTAGCCAAGGCTTATGCCAGATTGCTTCCATGGAAGGACAGAATAAAAAACATATTCTTTATTTTGCCTGCGCAAAAAAATGAAGAAATTATTTTGCATAAAGGTAGTGTTACTCCTTTTTCCAACAATCAAGAGGCAAATTCATTTTTGTTTAACAATTTGGAAGGGGCTGTAAAATATCAAAATTTATCACAAGAAAAAATTTTGCAAGAGCAGATTCCCTTGTTAAGTAAGACATTTTCAAAAACAAGTAATCTGATTGTGATAAAATTAGGAAAAGGCAAATCTTCTAAGCTGTCTGATTTAATAATATCATTAACAAAAAATAATGATTCATTGGTTGTTGGTGCGGCAGATATGTCTGAATATTATACCGAAAAAGAAAAAAACAAAAATTTAGAAGTGATGGATTTGGTCGTAGAGTTGGCTCAGCAACAGCATTTGTACCCAAGGGTTTTTGATTTGGTTAATTTTGAAGATGTGGAAGAACAAAATTATCGTTTGGTGGAGAATAAAATTTCAAAATTAACCACATTGGAGCAAGAGGTAGAAAGCCTACGCTCTTTTGCA
Source organism: uncultured Pseudomonadota bacterium (assembly GCA_949295005.1). GTDB lineage: Bacteria > Pseudomonadota > Alphaproteobacteria > RF32 > CAG-239 > CAJLXD01. Next base: position 4,517 of record CASFJL010000001.1, read on the forward strand.
TTTAAATATGGTCAAGATTTAATGAAAATTGCCAAATTATCATTAGACAATGCTGTTATAAATAAACAGGTTTACAAACCTTCAAGAGAAGAGTGGGATGATTCATTGTTTAATAAAGGTGCGGCATATGTTGTTTTAAAAAATAAAGCAAAACAAATAAAAGGAATGTCAGGTTCTATTTTATCAACACAAGCCATAGCCTTTGATATTGCTAATAATACATATTTGGCGGCAAATGGAAGCAAAGCATATTCTCCGATAAATAAAGATGAAAAAAGTGAAGTCAATATCTCAATTAATTTATTAAGTGGATTTGAAAGATTGCACTATTCTAATGAAGTTGATTTATTGGCAAAAATCAATCAAAATGTGGATGGAATATTACTTCAAGACGGAGACAGGCAAGGAATATTTTTGCCGCAAAAATGGCAAGAATATCCGCAGAAAAGAGATTTCTTGAATCAATTAAAAATCAGTGCCGGATTAAGTCCGTCATATTGGTCTAATCGCATTAAAGTATATAGATTTAGAACGGTGGAGGTTTTGATAAATGAAGATTAAAGGATATGAGCTTAATTTAAGCGAAGAAGAGTTGGATGATATTTTTGCCAACAAAAGACGCCAAATAGAGTTAATTAATAAAGACTTTAAAGGTTACACAGATTTACCAGAAAGTGAAAAAAAAGCCATTGCACATTTGGTGCAAGCCGCCAAAATTATGAATGATGTGGCTTTAGAGATGGATCATCCACAAAATAAATTCTTTAAGCATGCGCTGGAAGAAGAGGCCCAAAACAGTTCATATGCCGCCAAAGCCTTAAGATTGTTTAATTGCTTTAACGGGGTTGCCGGCTTAAACGGCATAGATCCGAAACCAATTCAAATTTTTAAAAATGTTGGGGTTTTGAAGGGGCGCAATTATTATCCGCAAGATTTGAGCGTTGAAGAATTTCAAGAAATCATCAACAAAATGTTAGAGCAGGGAAAAATTACCGAGGTTAAACAGATTTTAAGCGCCAGAACCATGGTCAGACGTTTTGAAAACGAGTTAAGAGGCATTGATTATACCAAATATTTTGAAAAAGAATTTTCAGCTATTGCCAACGAGCTGGAAGTAGCGGCTCATTATACCACGGATGAAGCTTTTAAAGACTTTTTAGGTTGGCAGGCACAAGCCTTAATCCAAAATAATGAAGATATGGATATGTTAGCAGATAAACATTGGGCAGTTTTGCAAGATTCTCCGATAGAGTTTACAATCAGCAGAGAAAATTATGATGATGAAATGACCCCAACCATTTGCGAAAATGCCAGCCTTAAAGCAAAATTAGATGCTTTGGGCATAGAAGTAAATTCAAAAGATATGCTTGGTGTGAGAGTAGGTGTGGTCAATAAACAAGGTACAGACTTGCTCTTAACATTTAAGGAGCAAATGAAAAATTTGGCCGGCTTAATGCCTTATGCAGACAGATATAAACAAAATATAGCCTCATCAAATGATTTAAAACAAACCATGGTTGATGTGGATTTGATAGCCTTGACCGGAGATTATGCGCAATGCAGAGGCGCAATAACCACAGCACAAAATTTGCCAAATGACGATAAATTGTCTATAAAGACCGGAGGAGGCAGAAGAAACGTATATCACCGCCAAGTTAGAATGAGCCAAGACAAAGAAAGAACCAAAAAGCTTTTGAATGTTTTGGTGTCAAAAGAACTGCATCAATATTATAATCCTGAGGCTGAGCATATTTTTGTGATTGGTCATGAAAACGGTCACTCTTTAGGTCCGGACAGTAGTTTTAAAAATTCTTTGGGCGTATACAAACACACCATTGAAGAAAATAAGGCAGATGTGGTGTCAATTGCCATGATGCCTCAATATGTTAAATCAGGTGTGATTACGGAACAAATGCTTAAAGAAATTTATACCACATGGATTGTGCGCATATTCTTAAAAGCCAAGCCGCAATTAATTCAACCGCACCGTTTGGGAGATTTAATTCACTTTAACTATTTGCTTAATCACGGAGCAATACGTTTTAACTCAGAAAACAAATTAGAGATAGATTTTGCAAAGCTTCCTGATGTTATGAATAAGATTTTGGCAGAAACTATTGAGGTTCAATTATCAAAATCAGCGCAAAAAGCCAAAGAGTTTATTGATAAATATTCAGATTGGTCAGATATTCATCAATATATCGCAAAAACTTTGCAAGAATTAGGCTTAAGACCCTATATTGAAATTATTTCTCATTTTTAAGAAAAAGGGGGAAATCTCCCCTTTTTTTGTGGGAAAAATTTGTGTTTTGCTTGCAACAAAGCATATTCTGAAAGAAAATTAAATCTGTTAAAGAGAAAGGAGAAAAAATGTTACAAAAGATTTTAGGTGGTGAATATGGCCTAGGAAAAACTTTTTGGAAATTTGGCATTTTAGGAATTTTGCTTCTCCATTTTTTTGTAAGGATATTTGATTTTTTATTGGTTAAACAAATAGGTAATATAAGCTTAAAAGATTATTATTTTCACTATTTCAAGCCAATGGATTTGAATGTAGGGATAATATTTTGTTCATTATGTTATTGGGGTTTAATAGCATTTATGGCATATTATTCATTGGTTGTATGGCTTGGAATTGTAAGAACTTCAGAAAAATTTGAGCGCAGTGCTGTTTTGGTTTTTATTATAAAAGTTTTAATTTTGCTTTTTATAGCCATAAATTTCTGGACAATTATATAAAGAGGAATGGAAAATGAAAAAGTTTATGGGCTTTCTTTTAATTTTAGGCATTTTAGCCGGTTGCCAAATAAAGGTAGGAGAATTGCCGCCAGAAAGAAAAAAACTCTACGAAATGGGAAATGACATTTGTCAAAAAGACCCGACCCGATGCGTGAATGGTATTCCATGGTAAAAAATAAAGGTTCCTAACGGAACCTTTATTTAATACAAAGAAGAAATTTTTTGCTCATAAAGGGCACATTCGCTATACTCTTTATCATCAGCCAAAATACCTTTGTTAAGTATAAATTCAGGAACTTTATTATTGAAAGATTTATATTTTTTAGCCAAATCAACAGCTTCTTTATCTTTTTTTGGAGAAGATCTCAAAACACAAGATTTTCCTTTATCTGTTATGGAATTTTTATCTTTATTTGATTTTTTAATATCTTGTGGTTCAATAGATTTTTTTTCAGAAGTTTTTTGATTTGGTACAGTGTTAATTTCTTCTTCTTTAGCTTTATCAATCTTAATTTCTTGAGGAGCTTTTAATATTTTTTCCAAAATAGATTGAGTTTCTTTAGAGCGTCTATTAGTATAGACAATATTTTGTTTATCAGCCGGAAGCAAAGCCAAAATTTTCTCTAAATTATCCAATTGTTTGTTCTTTTTAATCAAATTAATATCATCAACAACTAAAATATTTGTTTTTGAAAAATCAAATTTGCTATTTTCAACTAAATCAATGAGCAAATCCGGAGAGCCAATAACAACATTGGCTTCAGCATCAATATTTTCCTCATCATTTGCTTCATTTTTTTCATCAATTTCATGATATTTATTAAAAATTGACAGTCGATCAGAAACAAAGACAGATTGTTCAGAATTAGGTGTAATAATCAAAATATTTTGTTTTGCCTTATTACTGATAATATCAATAAGAGGAAGAACATAAGACATTGTTTTCCCGCAACGAGCAGGAGCAATAGTAAAAATATCTTTTCCTTCCAGAATGGATGGGATAACGTCACACTGAACTGTTGTCGGCTCATCAATTCCAAATTCATGAATAGCTTGTACAGTTTTTTTGCTTAAACCTAAATCAATAAATTTCATAATATTCTTCTTTATAAAATGTTTAAAACTTATTGCGAAGTATTATGTATTTTGTTAAGATAGTCAATAACCTATTTACACAGGAGAATAGAAATGTTGATGAACCGATATGATTCTTTATTGCTCATAATAGATGTTCAAGAGCATTTAGCCCCGGCGCAAGAGCATCCCAGAGATGTGATTAATGGCTGTGCATCATTATTAGATGTGGCTAAAAAGTTAGATGTTCCGTTTATTGTAGCAGAACAAGAGCGCAGTAGCTTTGGTCCAACTATGATAGATTTAAGAAGCGTTATGAAAGATGATACGCTTTATTGTGAAAAAGATACATTCTCTTGTTATAAAAATGAAGCGATTCGCGAAATTATAAAAAAATCCGGAAAAACGCAAATTGTGATAGCAGGTTTGGAAACACATATTTGCGTTATGCAAACAGCTTTAGACTTAAAAAGAGACGGTTATGAAGTATTTGTTGTTGCAGATGCTTGTTCATCCAGAAGTGAAATTCAAAGCACGTTGGGCATACAAAGACTATTGCATAATAATGTGGATGTTGTTACGGTAGAAATGGTCACCTTTGAATGGATTGAAAATTCTTTAGAGCCACATTTCAAAGAGATTTGGGATAAAAGAAATTAAAAATAATAAAAGCTCCGAAAAGAGCTTTTATTATTTGACGCGACCATAATTATCTTCAAATCGAACAATATCATTTTCATCCAAAGTTTCTCCGGTCTGAATTTCAATAAAGACCAAGAGCTTGTTGGAATTATTTTGGATACGGTGTTTGGTTTCTGAAGGAATATAAACAGATTCGTTAGTTTTTTTAAGCATTTTCTCATCACCCAAAGTCACAATTGCTTCACCTTCAACAATAATCCAGTGTTCAGCGCGAAAATGGTGTAGCTGAAGAGATAAGATGTTATGTGGAGTGACGCAAATTTTTTTAACACAAAAGCCATGACCGGCTTCCAAAACTTCCCAAGTACCCCAAGGGCGTGTATCTTTATCACCTTTTTTATAAGAATTTTGCATAAAATTATCCTCGTTAAATATAAAATAACTTGATGAATAATAATATAAAGAATATAACAGAAATCACAAGAATAAAATTAGAGGTAGAATAAAAACTATGCCTTCACCAGCAGTTAATAAAGCAATGGATATATTACAAAAATTGCGCAAAATAAGAGAAGAAGATGAGGCAATTGATGTAAAATTATCAAAGATAGTTCAAATGACGGCCGAGGAAATGTCAGCAGATTCAGCCGGTTGTTATATAACGGTTGAAGGAAATAGTTTGGCCTTGTGTGCCCAATATCACCTTAATCCGGAATTAATAAATAAAGTTGTTTTTCGTTTTGGTGAGGGATTAACCGGAGAGGTTGCACAAAATAACCGCACACAATGTTTTTTAAATGTAGACAACAATCCAAAATTAGAAAAAAAATCTTCTATTTATTTATCAGAAGTAAAGACATTTATTGGTATTCCGTTAATCAGATGGCGCAGATCCATAGGTGTATTAACACTTCAGCATAAAGAAAACCATGAATATACTCCGTTAGAAATAGAAATATTAGAAACGGTTGCCATGCTTTTAAGTGAAATAGTTTCATCAGAAGAAATGGCAGAGATAAGAGATAAATTTGAAAAGACCTCTCATTTAAGCGATCGAGAAAAATTAAAAGGAGTGAGCTTAAGCAAAGGATATGGTTTGGGTTTGGCTGTTGTTCATCGTCGCAGACAAGTAGTTACCAAAATTTTTGCGGAAGACAAAGACAAAGAATTAAATCGTTTGGCAATAGCTTTTAGCCAAATGAATGCAGATTTGGAAGAAAAACTAAATGCCACAAAACTAGGTATTGGAGAACACGTAGATATTTTAGATGCATATAAGATGTTTGCCAGTGACAAAGGGTGGTATAAAAAGTTAGAAAACAATATTCAAAGTGGTTTAACGGCAGAAGCCGCTGTTGAACGCGCCTATGAAGATATGTGGAACAGATTATCAGGTACTACGGACGCTTATTTAAAAGAAAGATTGCATGATTTAAGAGATGTTTCAGATAGACTGTCTTCTTATTTGAGCGGAGATTTTGGCACCACTAAAAGCATAAAAGATCAAGACATTGTAGTAGTTGCTCAGACCATGGGTCCGGCAGATTTGATGGATTATGACTATACGCACATAAAAGGGCTTATTATTGAAGATGGCACGCCAACAATGCATGTGGCCATAGTTGCCAAAGCCTTAAGCATACCGGTTGTAGCAAAAATCAAAGGTATTTTTGCAGAAGTAAAAACCGGAGAGCTAATTGGTGTTGATGGTACGGATGGTTATGTATATATGCATCCGTCGGCAATGGTGCAACAAAAGTTCAAGTCCAAAATTGCAGAAAAAGAACAATTGCAAGCCAAGTTGGCTGAATTAAAACCGCTTGCGGCAGAGACAAAAGACGGAGAACATATCAATTTATATTTAAACATTGGCTTGTCTTTTGATTTAGATTATATTGAGAGCACAAATTGTGACGGAATTGGTTTATACAGGACGGAGATTCCGTTTATGGCTTCAGACATTATGCCAAATGTAGACAGGCAAATTGCTTATTATCAAGAATTAATGGATAAAGCCGGAGATAAAAAGGTCATATTCAGAAGTTTAGATGTGGGTTCAGACAAATTATTGCCTTATTGGGGTAATGTAGGAGAAGAAAATCCGGCAATTGGCTGGCGTTCAATCAGAATCACATTAGACAGAAGAGCTATATTAAGAAAGCAGATGAGAGCTTTTTTAAGAGCGGCCGTTGGCAAAGAGTTAAACATAATGTTTCCGATGATAACCAATGTCAGTGAATTTAAGGAAGCAAAAGAGACTTTGTTAATGGAAGTAGAAAAAGAAAAAAAACGCAGCGCTCAAGTTCCTAAAAAAATAAATGTTGGCTTGATGATAGAAGTTCCATCCATAGTTTTTCAATTAGATGAAATATTACCTTTGGCAGACTTTATCTCAATAGGCACCAATGATTTGGCGCAGTTTATCTTTGCGTGTGATAGGGGAAATCCGAGATTAACAGAGAGATATGATGTATTATCTGCGCCCTTTTTAAGTGTGATGAAGTTGATTATAGATAAGGCAAATCAATATGGTGTATATTGTTCTGTTTGTGGAGAAATGGCATCCAATCCAATAGAGGCAATGGCTTTAATAGGTTTGGGTTTCAGAAATTTATCTATGTCAGGTTCATCATTTGGGCGCGTAAAAAGCATGGTCAGAAGCATGAATGCACAAGCAATGTCTGATTATATAAACACATTAATAAAATCGAGTGCAAAAACATTTCGTCCACAATTAATATCCTATGCCAATGATCATGGTATTGAAATTTATTAAAAAATATGTAACAATCAGAAAAATTAAATAAAAAGAGGGATAAAAAAGTGAAAAAATCAAGTACAAACAAAACTGAAGAAGTGATAGACAATGTAGATGAAACATTGGCAAAAGAAAATCCAAAAACAGACAATGCGTCAGAAACCAAAATCGGAACATTGTTAAAAGAGATGCGCACAAAACAAGGCAAAACATTTGCTGAAATTTCTCAAAGTTTGTGCATAAGAAAAGCATATTTAGAAGCAATAGAAAATGGAGATTATAATAATATTCCGGAATATCCCTACGGAATAGGTTTTATTCGTTCATATGCAGATTATTTGGGCTTAGACGGCAACCAAATAGTTCAGATGTATAAAAATGAAGCAGAGGCAGATTTTAGAAAAAAACATCCGTATTATGTGATGGAGCCGCAAGCAGAGGCAACCATGCCTAATAAAAATTATATAATATTTAGCATTATATTGCTTGTAATAATTTATGTAGCTTGGAGTCTTTTTAACCAATTTTCAGAAAACAATAAAGAAGAGACGACCGAGACCAACCAAGAAAATGTTGTTGTACCGGCAGAGAATGAATTTCCGTTAAAAATAGAAGATTATAGCAGTAATGTTCAAGAAGAAGTTGTTGCAGAAGAACCGGTACAAGAAAAAAACATACAAGAAGAACAAGTTGATTTAAAAGCTCAAAAACAAGAAGACACTCTAAAATCAACAAAACCGCAAGAAGAAAAATTGCCGGTTATAGATTTGACTTCAGAGACCAATAAAGATAGTCAAATAATGGTCACTGAGCAAAGTTTTGTTGAAACAAACAATGCAGAAGAAACTTCAGAGGAAAAGAAACAAGAAAACAAGACATCAAATAAAAGCAATTTAACAATCAACTTTGTAAAAGATACCTGGATAGAAGTTAGAAATGACCAAACATTATATATAAGCAAAGTTTTAAAGGCAGGAGAAAGTTATACATTGCCGCAAGGAACAAATTTAAGATTGTCTGTTGGCAAGGCTGAAGGTGTAGAAATTATGTATAACGGCAAAAAAGCCTATGAGGTTTCTCCGAACAAGAAAATGAATATTTCAGTAGATGAAATTATAGCCAACGCGCAAAATTAGTCCAAAGTCACAGAACAGGAAAATAGCAGGAGAACTGCTATTTTCCTTTTGTTATACAAAGAAGGATAAACAATGGAAAAAATAGTTCGTCGTAAAAGTCGTAAGATAATGGTTGGAAATGTTGCCGTAGGAGGAGATGCTCCGATAAGCGTTCAATCCATGACAAATACCTTGACATCAGATGCAAAATCCACTATTGAACAGATACAACGTCAAGAGGCAGTTGGTTGTGATATTACGCGTTGCTCTTGTCCGGATGAAGATTCTGCCAGAGCGTTAAGCATAATCACTAAGGCAGTTAAAATTCCGGTTGTTGCAGATATTCATTTTGATTATCGTTTAGGAATTTTAGCCGCAGAAAACGGTGCGGCTTGCTTGCGTATCAATCCGGGAAATATAGGCTCACAAGACAGAGTAAAGGCTGTTGTGCAAGCAGCCAAAGACCATGGATGCTCCATGAGAATTGGCGTGAACGGCGGTTCTTTGGATAAAAGATTGTTAGAAAAATATGGCGAACCCTGTGCCGATGCTTTGGTTGAAAGTGCTTTGGAACAAGCCAAAATGTTAGAAGATAATGATTTTCACGAGTTCAAAATAAGTGTAAAATCTTCCAATACATTAATGATGATTGACGCTTATAAAAAATTGGCCCAAGCTTGTGATTATCCGTTGCACTTAGGCGTAACCGAAGCCGGTGGCTTGAGAACCGGAACCATTAAGTCAGCCATGGGAATTGGCGCTTTGTTGATGGATGGCATTGGAGATACTTTACGTGTTTCTTTAACCGCAGATGTTGAAGAAGAAGTCAAAGCCGGATATGAGATTTTGAAGGCGCTGGACTTAAGACACAGAGGTATTCGCATTGTTTCTTGCCCGACTTGCGCCAGAAGAGGTTATGATGTTCAAAAGACCATAGAGGCTTTGGAAGAAAGATTGTCTCACATCAGCCAACCATTATCATTAGCGGTTATGGGTTGCGTGGTAAATGGCCCCGGAGAAGCCGGACACACAGACTTTGGTGTTTGCGGCGGAAGAGGAGATGAAAATATGATTTTTATTGGTGGCAAACCGGCGCATAAAGTTAAAAATGCAGATATCGTGGATGAATTAGTTCGTTTGGTAGAAGAAAAAGTAAAAGTAGGATAGTAAGGAAAATTAAATGGCATTTGCAGAAAAATTAAGTAATGTTGTTAATCGACATGATGAAATTCAGGCTTTGTTATCAGAGCCAAATATAAGTTCTGAAGAGTTGGTAAAGTTAAACAAAGAATTGGCAGCATTAACACCGGTGGTTGAAGCTGTCCATGAGTTGCACCATGCAGAACAAAATATGAATGATGCCAAAGCCATGATGGAAGATTCAGATTTGGATAAAGAGATGCGAGATTTGGCTGAGGCAGAATATTATGAATTAAAAGAAAAATTGCCGGAGCTTGAAAAGCAAGTCAAAATTTTACTCTTGCCCAAAGATGAAGAAGATGAAAAAAACGCCATTTTGGAAGTTAGAGCCGGAACAGGTGGTGATGAAGCCGCTTTGTTTGCAGCTGTTTTGTTTGAAATGTATCAGCGTTATTCTCAAAAGATGGGTTGGAAATTTGAAGTTAACGATGTAACGGAAAACGAGTTGGGCGGATATAAAGAAGCCACGGCAAAAATTACGGGTAAAGATGTTTTTGCCAGATTGAAGTTTGAATCAGGCGCGCACCGTGTTCAACGTGTTCCTGTAACGGAATCTCAAGGCCGAGTTCACACTTCTGCCGCAACGGTTGCTGTTTTGCCAGAGATTGAAGAAGTGGATATGTATATAAATCCGGCAGATTTAAAAATTGATGTATACAGAGCATCAGGTGCCGGTGGACAACACGTTAACAGAACAGAGTCCGCTGTGCGTATTACCCACATTCCAACCGGAGTGGTTGTTCAATGTCAAGATGACCGTTCTCAATATAAGAACAAAGAAAAAGCCATGAACCACTTGCGTGCAAAATTATATGATATGCAAAAAGAGAGTATTGACTCTGCATATTCAGAAAAAAGAAAATTGCAAGTTGGCTCAGGGGACAGATCAGAAAGAATCAGAACATATAACTATCCGCAAGGCAGAGTAACCGATCACCGCATTAACTTAACATTGTATAAGTTAGACGAGGTGGTTTCAGGAGATGCATTAAACGAGATTATAGATGCCTTGATAATGGAAGATCAGGCTCAAAAACTCTCTGAGTTAGATTAAAAATAAAGCTCCACCAAGGAGCTTTATTTATATGTTAGCAATGAGGTTCTAAAGCAAGGTCAATTTTCATATTAAAAGCTCTGGCAATTTGGTATATATTGCCAATATTAAGCTCAGCCAAGCCTAGCTCCAGTTTTTCAATATAAGAAGCAGGCACGCCGGTTTGCGTGGCTAAATCAAGAATAGTCATTTTGTGTAAGCGCCTAAGAGCGATGATTTGCTCCGCAAGGGCGAGTTTTGTTTGTTTAAGGTTAAGACGAGCTTGTTTTTTGTTTAGCATAATTCAACTCCAGTTTATCACGGGACAACTCTTGCCGTCAAACATGCTGTGTTTGTGAAGGCAAGCTGCCACCAGCTAGTTAAAACATACCGCCGAATATTTAAGAAAACATCGGCGGTGGAGCTGAAAAACTGCAAGAATACAGACGCTCTTATTCGACCTAAAAAGGCTTATATCGGGCACTCCACCATAAGTGGATTTTTATTCTTGAGATGTTTTTCAGACACCACAGATTATCTCTAATCTGCAAGAGCTATTGTAAAGAGAATAAGAAAAAAAGCAAATATTTTTTTGTGAACGAGGTACAAAACACTTCCTAAACGTCATGCTGAATTTATTTCAGCATCTCATAAAGCAAGAGACCCTGAAACAAGTTCAGGGTGACTGTATTGTAGATTCATGGTGGCATTTTTATCTAAATAAGGTACAATCTCGCCGCCAAAAAAGGAGAAAGCATCGCGGTTTCAAGGCACTGTCACACGGCAGTCAAACCGATGCGATCAAACGTGCTACGTTTGTGGCTTCAGCTTGGCTGGCGGCAGCCAAGAGACTCATGCTGAATTTATTTCAGCATCTCATAAAAAAAAGACCCTGAAACAAGTTCAGGGTGACAGTCGGAGTGGTATGTTCAGGGTGATAGTCGGAGTGGTATGTTCAGGGTGATAGTCGGAGTGGTGTGTTCAGGGTGACAGAGCGAGTGGTATGTTCAGCATGACAATAAGGAAAGAAATTTTTTCAAAGCACGATTCCTCCGCCCAGAAAGGTGAGAGCATCGCGGCTTTAAGGCACTGTCAGAGTGGCAATCTAACTAATGCGGTCAAGCTGGCTCAGCTTGCGATCAAACGTGCTACGTTTGTGGCTTCAGCTTGTTAAGATTTTATTTTTGCTTCAATAATCTTCAATGCATCTTCCAAAGTTGGTTCTTTGTCCTTAAATTCTTTGGGCAGAGCAATGTTGTTTTTGCCCCATTTCAAATAAGGACCATAGCGTCCGCTGTTTAGGCTGATTTCTTTTTTGTCTTTGGGGTGCACGCCCAAAACTTTTCCTGCCGGACGTTCAGCCACACCTTGCAAAATTTGCTCGGCACGCTCTAAGGTAATGTTAAAGATAGTATCGTTTCCACTCAAAGATTTAGACTTATTACCTTGCTTGATATAAGGGCCAAACTTACCAATATTCACTTCCACACCGTTGCCAAGCTGTTTGGGCAAAGTGAGTAAGGTAGAAGCTTGCTCAAAAGTTACTTCCTCCGGAGTAATATTTCTGGGCAGGGCAACACGTTTGGGCTTTTCGGTCAAAGCGGTTGCATCTTCACCAAGCTGGAGATAAAAACCATACGGACCTTTTTTCAAATATACGTTCAAGCCGTTAAGTTCGCCCAAAGTCTTATCTTCCGGACTAGCCGGTTTAGGCGTGTCATTGGCAGCTTCTTCCATAGCATCGGTCAAAGGTTTGGTATATTTGCATTCCGGATAATTAGAACAACCGATAAAGGCGCCGAATTTACCTAATTTAATGCTCAATTTGCCTTTGCCGCATTCTGGGCAAACTCTTGGGTCAGAGCCGTCTTCACGAGGCGGGAACAAGTGATATGATAACACATCGTCAATGGTCTGAATAACCTCGCTGATTTGCAGAGGTTGAACGGCAGATATGTTTTTTATGAATTTTGCCCAAAATCCGGATAAAAGCTTTTTCCAATCCATATTTCCGGCAGAAACATCATCTAAAAATTCTTCCAACTGAGCCGTAAAGTCATATTCCACATATTTTTTGAAATAGTTTTCCAAAAATACGGTTACGATTCGGCCTCTGTCTTCGGGAATAAAGCGCAATTTTTCAACACGTACATATTTGCGCTCCTGCAACACGGAAATAATGCTGGCATAAGTAGACGGACGACCGATTCCCAATTCTTCCAATTTTTTAACCAAGCTTGCCTCGGTAAAGCGTGGAGGAGGGGTGGTAAAGTGTTGTTCAGGAGTGATTTGCCCTTTATCAAGATTTTCACCCTCGTTAACATTAGGCAAGATTCTGTTTTCATCATCTTCATCAGAATCATCTTTGCTTTCTTGATAGAGTTTCAAAAATCCGTCAAAGGCAATAACTTGGCCATTTGCACGCAACAAAATTTGCTTGTCTGCAGAAATTGAATCAATAACCACGCGGTCTAAAACGGCAGGGTTCATTTGGCAGGCAACCGTACGTTTCCAAATCAATTCATAAAGTTTATAGCCATCGGCATCAAGCTTGCCTTCCAATTTTTTCGGTGTTTCGGAAACATGAGCCGGACGAATAGCTTCATGCGCTTCTTGAGCGTTTTTAGACTTGGTTTTATATTCTTTAGGCTCTTTAGGTAAATATGCCTCACCAAAATATTTAACAATAGCTTCTCTGCAGGCTGTAATAGCTTCTTGAGAAAGGTTAACCGCATCGGTACGCATATAAGTGATATAACCGTCTTCATAAAGCTTTTGCGCAACCTGCATTGTTTTTTTGGCACCAAATCTTAATTTTCTGGCGGCCTCTTGTTGCAAGGTAGATGTGGTGAAAGGCGGAGCCGGATAACGGTTGGCTTTTTTGCGCTCTACACTGGCCACTGCAAAATTCTGCGCCTCAATTTTTGCTTTGGCTTCCAAAGCCTTAGCTTCACAATTTAAATCAAACTTTTCAAGTTTTTTACCGTCTAAATTAATCGATCTGGACTTAATAACGGCTTTAGATGCGGTAAGAAGTTCGGCATCAATAGTCCAATATTCTTCAGATTTAAACTTTTCAATTTCGGTTTCGCGTTCGCAAATCAAACGCAATGCCACAGATTGAACACGACCGGCAGATTTTGACCCCGGAAGTTTGCGCCACAAAACCGGAGAAAGCGTAAACCCAACCAAATAGTCAAGCGCGCGTCTGGCCATGTAGGCAGAAACGAGATTATCATCAATTTGACGTGGATTTTTAATAGCTTCGGTAACGGCTTTTTTGGTAATTTCATGAAAGACAACGCGTTCAATTTTCTTTCCGGCAATTTTCTTTCTGGCGGTTAATTCTTCTAAAATATGCCAAGCAATGGCTTCTCCCTCTCTATCCGGGTCGGATGCGAGGATGATAGTGTCAGCGTCTTTTAAGGCGGCAATAATATCTTTGAGGCGTTTTTGTCCGCCGGGGCTAAGTTCCCAAGTCATGGCAAAGTCTTGGTCAGGTTGGACGGAACCGTCTTTACTCGGTAAGTCTCTAATATGACCAAAGCTGGCCAATACCTTATAGTCATCGCCCAAATACTTATTAATTGTTTTGGCTTTTGCCGGAGACTCAACAATAACTAATTTCATAATTTTTACCTTTGCCTATTTAATAAGAGCTACTTTATTGCCGGGTTGTCTTTCAATTTTTCCGTTTAATTCCAATTCCAATAGCTGAAGAGAAACCTCTGAAGCAGAAAGCCCGCTGATACGAATAAGTTCATCCACATAAATACCTTCCCGATTAATATATTCGCAAAGCGGAAGTTTTTCTTGGTTTGTTGTTTCAACTTTTTTCAGCTGCAATGGAATATCAACATTTTTTTCCAAATTGTCAATATATTGTGTTAGACAGTGGTGATTATTTAGATTTAAGGTTTCTAAAATATCATCTGCGTTTTCCACCAAAACCGCGCCTTCTTTAATGAGTTTATTGGGGCCGGCGGCGCGAGCATCTTGCGGAGACCCCGGAATGGCAAAAACATCTTTGCCTTGCTCTAAAGCCAAGCGAGATGTGATTAATGAACCCGAATGTAAAGATGCTTCCACCACCAATGTTCCCAAGCTTAAGCCTGAAACAATACGATTCCTTCTCGGAAAATTGCTGGTTTGAGCTTCTGTGCCCAATAAAAACTCTGATAATATTAATCCTTGTTCGCAAATTTGTTGATAAAGCGCTTTGTTTTCTGATGGGTAGACCACGTCAACGCCCGTGCCCAAAACGGCAATTGTTTCACCTTTTTGAGCTTTGGCATACATAGCGCCTTTATGCGCTGCGGAATCAATTCCTCTGGCCATGCCGGAAATAATCATCACACCGGCATTGGTCAAATCATAAGCAATTTTAGATGCGGTTTTTCTGCCGTTAATAGAGGCATTTCTGGCACCCACAATAGATAAAGAAACCGGATTTTTCAGAGCCTCTAAATTGCCCAATGCATACAAGATGGGAGGAGCATCAACCATATGTCGCAAATTTTTCGGATAATCTTTGCTTTGCAAAGAAAGAATATGGATTCCTTTTCTTTGAGCTTTTTCAAGCTCTTGCTCGGCAGTTGTTCTAGAAAAAAGTTTATATTTTGGAAATTTAGGAAGTTCTGCCAAAGCCGCTTCAGCACTGCCGAAAGTCTCCAACAATTTATGAAAAGTCACAGGGCCGACATTTTCACAATTAATAAGCTGGATCCAATCAACAAGTTGCTTATTTGTCTGCATTAATTATTTTTCTTTCTTTTTGAGGTTGATTTTGCTCTCTTGCCCTTTAATCAAACGAACAATATTTGCATGATGTCTTGCAATAACCAATAAAGCAATCAGCAAATAAAAGAAGGCATAAACCGGAGTGGTTAAAAAGAAAGCATAAACCGGAACCATAAATGCGGCCACAAGGGCAGATAATGAAGAATATTTGGTTGTGAAGGCCACAATAAGCCATGTTAACAAAGCCAAACAACCGATTTGCCAGTTTGTAACTAACAACAAACCCAAAGTGGAGGCAACACCTTTGCCGCCTTTGAATTTGAGCCAAACCGGAAAATTATGGCCGATAATGCCAAAAGAGCCTGCAATTAATTCGGCAACAACATTGAGCTCAGTATACCATCCCATAAAAATATATGCTTGCGGGGTGACCAACTTGTAGGCAATATAAGCGGCAATACCTGCCTTAAAAGCATCTAACAAAACTGTGAGCAAAGCCAAATCTTTTCTGCCCGTGCGCAAAACATTGGTCGCCCCGATATTCCCCGAGCCGATTTTTCTGATATCGCCCAATCCGGCCATTTTGGTTAAAACAAGACCAAAAGGAATAGAACCCAAAATATATCCGCCCAAAGCAGACAAAACAAAAATCAAAGATATGCTCATAGTTTTTCTCTTTATAAATTTTTTCCAATTTTCCCTAGTTTTAGCACAAGAGCTTAATCTTGCAACTTAATTTTTGTCATCTTGTTTATTTCTTACAGACAAATAGAGAGAATTGTTGGTAAAAAACAAAAAATGTTGATGACAAAGCGATTTATTCCGTTATATTGAAAAAAAATATAAGAGGATATGGATAAATGAAGCCTATATATAAGAGAATAATGCTCAAACTTTCCGGCGAAGGTTTGATGGGAGAAAAAGAGTTTGGCATGTCTGCCAAGGTTATAGATTCTCTGGCAGGTCAAATCAAGTCTGTGTATGAATCAGGGGTTGAGATTTGCGTGGTTGTCGGCGGCGGCAACATTTTTAGAGGAGCTAAAGAAGCCTCATCTGGAATGAACCGTACCGTTGCAGACCATGTGGGAATGTTGGCAACCGTGATGAATGCGCTTTACATTCAAAATGCTTTGGAAAAAATAGGTGTTCCGGCAAGAGTATTGTCCGGATTAAATATCCCTGAAGTTTGTGAGCATTATGTATACAGAAGAGCTTTGCGCCATTTGGAAAAGAAAAGGGTGGTAATCTTTGCCGCCGGAACCGGAAACCCATATTTCACCACGGATACCGGTGCGGCGTTAAGAGCTTCTGAAATGCAGTGTGACGTTATTTTGAAGTCAACACAGGTTGACGGGGTTTATGATTCAGATCCAAAAACAAATCCGCATGCCAAAAGATATGATGAAATCTCTTTTGATGAAGTAATTGAGCAACAGTTAAAAGTGATGGATATATCAGCCATTGCTTTAGCAAGAGAAAATCATATTCCAATTGTTGTCTTTTCACAAAGTGAGACGGACGGATTGCAAAAAACGGTTTGCGGAGAAGGAAAGTTTACAATAATTAAATAATCAGAAGAGGTTTATATGTCAGATTATAATGAAATTAAAAATGATACTAAAATACGTATGGAAAAAAGTTTTGATTCTTTGAAATCAGACTTTGGCGGTTTGAGAGCAGGCAGAGCGCATGCCAGTTTGTTAGACGGCATTATGGTTGAGGCTTATGGTTCTCCGACCCCGTTGGCTCAAGTTGGTACGGTTAGTGTTCCGGATGCCAGAACTTTGTCAGTTAGTGTTTGGGATAAAAGCTTGGCCAAAGCTGTTGAAAAAGCCATAAGAGAGTCTGATTTAGGCTTAAATCCGGTATCAGATGGTCAATTAATCCGTATTCCAATTCCGCCATTGAGTGAAGAACGCAGAAAAGAGTTGGTTAAGGTTGCCGGCAAATATGCCGAACAAGGCAAAATTGCGGTTCGCAATGTGAGAAGAGATGCTTTGGACGGTATTAAAAAGCTCAAAAAAGATAATGCTATTTCTGAAGATGAAGAAAAGAAATATGAAAATGAAATCCAAAAATTAACGGATGAAACAATCAAAAAAATAGATGAAGAATTAGCGCGCAAAGAAAAAGACATTATGCAAGTTTAATCTCTGTTTAGTTTTTTTAGTTGAAGATATTGTTTCACATAAAGGGTTTTTATTTTGAGTAGTGATAGTACAAATAGGCCGATAGAACACATCGCCATTATCATGGACGGCAACGGTCGCTGGGCCAAAAAAAGAGGTTTGCCCAGAAACATGGGGCATAGAAAAGGCGCTGAAGTTGTTAAAGAAATCTGCAAAGCGGTTGAAAAGGCAGGAGTGAAATATTTAACTTTATATGCTTTTTCAACAGAGAATTGGAAGCGTTCAAAGGAAGAAGTTTCCGCTTTGATGGATTTGTTGCGCCAATATCTGGCATCAGATTTGAAAGAACTTCAAGAAAAAGGAGTTCGTATTCGTTTTATTGGTGAGCGTCAAATGCTTGATGCAGATATAGTAGAAAGCATGAACAAACTTGAGGCAGAAACTCTTCAAAACCAAAAGATGACTTTGTGCATAGCTTTAAGTTACGGCTCAAGACAAGAAATTGTATCCGCGGCACAAAAAGTATCCGAATTGGTGAAAAGAGGGGATATCAAGACAGAAGATATTGATGAAAAACTATTTTCATCTATGCTATATACGCATGATATGCCTGATCCGGATGTGTTGATTCGCACTAGCGGAGAACAAAGAATAAGCAATTATCTTTTATGGCAGTTAGCATATACGGAGTTTTTCTTTACAGAGACATTATGGCCTGATTTTTCAGAGAAAGAACTAATGGATATTATTGCAAATTATCAAAAAAGGGAGAGAAGATATGGAGCAATCAAAGCTAAATAAGGTAATCAAAAGAGTTGTAACGGCTTTGGTATTGATTCCGATAGTTATAGGTGTGATGTATGTTGGGTATCCATATTTGCATTTAATGGCATTGGTTGTGGGTGCATTAATGGCATGGGAATGGTCAAATATGGTTCCTAATAAAAATGCCGTAATTTATGCCAACACATATACATTAAACATAGCGGCAGCCATTTTATTCCCATCATTATTAATTGTTGTTTTATTGCTTTTGTCATCAGCAATATTCATTTGGTATAAATCCAAAACAGAAATACACAGAGGTTTGCTGACTTTGGGTGTTTTTTACATTACAATAGGATTCGGCTCTGTAATGTGGTTGTATGACACGGTAGGTTTCTTAGACACGATGTGGTTTTTGTTGATGGTTTGGAGTGTAGATACCGGAGGTTATATTTTTGGTTCAACCATTAAAGGTCCAAAGTTAGCACCAAAAATCAGCCCAAACAAAACTTGGGCGGGTTTGATTGGTGGAACCTTACTGGCAATGGGTGTGAGCGTTGCATATAGTTATTTGTTTACAGAGGCAGAAAATACATTATTTTATGCAATATTTGGCGGCATTATTGCTGTTATTGCTCAGATTGGAGATTTGGTAGAGTCTCACATCAAACGCTCATTGAACATAAAAGATTCAAGCAATTTAATCCCCGGACATGGCGGAATATTTGACAGAGTAGATGGATTGATTTTTTCAGCTCCGTTAGTCTTTATTTTATTTGTTTATATAAATTCATATGGAATATAGGTGGTAAAAGATGTCTTGGCTGATTGATACAATCTATTATATTGTTCCATTTATCATTGTATTGGGAGTATTGGTCTTTGTGCATGAATTTGGTCATTATTTAATGGCAAAAATTTCTGGCGTGAAGGTAGAGGCTTTTTCTATTGGATTCGGCAAGCAATTGTGGGGTTTTACAGACAAATCCGGAACAAAATGGAAAATCAGTGCCATCCCATTAGGCGGATATTGCCAGTTTTTAGGAGATGCAGATGCATCAAGCTCCACATCTGAGGTTAAAGACTTGACTGAAGAAGAGAAAAGAATGGCATTTCCGTTTCAACCGCCAATCAAAAAACTTCTGATTTCTATTGCCGGTCCAGCAGCAAACTATATTTTTGCCATTGCAATTTTTGCCAGTGTATTATTTTTCATTGGCAAAATAGAGTTTCCGGCAGTTGTGGGTGAAGTTATACCAAATAGCGCAGCTGAAAAAGCAGGCATTATGGCAAAAGATAAAATTGTCAGCATCAATGGTCATAAAATAGAATATTTTGGGGATATTGCCAAAGAGGTAGAGCTAAACACCAATAAAGAAATATATATAGAAATTGAAAGAAACGGAAATATTATAGAGAAATCGTTTCCACTTCAGCCTTTGAGTGTAACAGCTTTGACCGGAGAACGCTCAGAAAAGCAAACACGTCCTATGCTTGGTGTAAAATCAATCAACACTTTTGATGTAAAATCAATACAGCTTGGTTTTGGGGAAGCAATTATAGATGCTTCTAAACAGGTTTGGGATATTACAATTGTAACACTGCGTGGTGTTGGGCAAATGATTACCGGAAAAAGAGGTTCGGAAGATGTTGGTGGTGTTTTGCGCATTGCTGAAATGTCCGGAGATATAACCAAAGAGCAAGGTGTGCTGAGTTTATTTTTATTTATGGCAATGTTATCTGTAAATTTAGGATTAATTAATCTATTTCCGATACCATTGCTAGATGGCGGTCACGTCGTTATTTATTTGTTGGAAATGACCTTTGGAAAAGAGTTAAATCAAAAGTTAAAAGACGGTTTATTTAAGGTTGGTTTTGCTTTGTTAATTGCTTTAATGGTATTTGCAACATGGAATGACATTGTGCATTTGGTTCAAAGATGGTTTGCATAGGGTTTGACAGATAAGGGTTTTTAGATGAAAAAAACAGGATATTATACACTTGGTTTGAGTATGTTGTTGGCAGCTCCGTCATGGGCAAATGACATATATGTCAGAGATGTAAATGTTGAAGGTTTGAAAAGAGTTGAGGTTGATACGGTTTTGTCATATGTCAACATTCCGACAGGGCAGGCTGTTTCACAAGAGAGTTTGGACGATTCGTTAAAAAATCTGTATAATACGGGTTTGTTTACGGATGTGATATTTGATGTAAAAACAGATGGTTTACTGACCATTAAAGTTATTGAAAACCCGATAGTTAATCAACGCTATTTTGATGGCAATGATAAAGTCAGCGAAGAAATGCTATCAAAGGAAACAAGCCTAAATTCAGGTTCAATTTATGACAGAGCAAAAGTTCAAGAAGATGTCCAAAGAATATTGACTGTTTATAAAAGAACAGGTCGTTATGCTACATCTGTTGTTCCAAAAATTATTAAGAGAGACCAAAACAGAGTAGATTTGATTTATGAGATTAATGAAGGGCCATTGGCCAATATTACCAAAATCAATTTTATCGGTAACAAGCGTTATTCAGATGATGATTTATCAAATGCCATTATGAGTAAAGAAAGCAGATGGTATAGAATTTTTTCAAGTTCAGAAACTTATGATGCCGATAAGAGCAATTATGATAAAGAATTGTTGCGCCGCTTTTACTTAAAAAGAGGTTATGCCGATTTTAAGGTCAAGTCTGCGGTTGCAGAGTTAAGTCCTGATAAAACATCATTTGTCTTGAATTATGTTTTAGATGAAGGTCAAAGATATCAAATTGCCAGCATAAAATTTGATTCAGAGATAAAAGATGTTAATTTGCAAAATTTGGCAGAGCAGGTAGATATTCAAACAGGTGAATGGTATGATGACACAAAAGTAGATTCATCTGTGCAAAAAATTACGGAAGAATTGGGCAAACAAGGTTTTGCTTTTGTAGATGTAGTACCTGATTTGAATATAGATACAAAAAATGCAAAAATGGATATTGTCTTCAAGGTTAAAGAAGGTGAGCGTGTCTTTATAGATAGAATTAATATCAAGGGCAATACCAGAACACATGATGAGGTAATCAGAAGAGAGTTCAGAATTGATGAAGGAGACGCATTCAACGCTTCAAAAATAAAAGCGTCAAGAAAGAATGTAGAGAATTTAAATTACTTTAGCAAAGTAGATGTCAAGACTGTTCCAACCGGAGCAAACAAAGCAGATATTAATGTTGATGTTGAAGAAAAATCAACCGGATATTTTAACGTAGGTGTTGGTTACTCAACCGTAAACGGAATGTTGTTTAGAACAGGTGTTACAGAAAACAACTTCAGAGGCATGGGGCAACAACTTGGTTTGGATGTAGGTATATCTCAAAGGACGCAAGAGTATAATATTAGCTTTACAGAACCATATTTTATGAACAGAAACTTGAGTGCCGGTGTTGACTTGTTCAGAACAGAAGAAGATTATCAAGATTATGGTTCTTATGATATGAGCAGCACGGGCGGACGTTTGCGCTTAGGTTGGAAATATACGGATTCGTTCTCTCAATATGTTCGTTATACATATAAACAAGATGAAATTAACAATGTAGATTCAGACGCGTCTAAAT
Source organism: uncultured Pseudomonadota bacterium (assembly GCA_949295005.1). GTDB lineage: Bacteria > Pseudomonadota > Alphaproteobacteria > RF32 > CAG-239 > CAJLXD01. The sequence continues at coordinate 26,309 of CASFJL010000001.1, forward strand.
ATATTAAAGAAGAGATAGGTAAGTATAATGCTTCTGTAATCGGTCAAACACTTATTTATGATAAGAGAGACAGTGCTATTAATCCAAAAGAAGGATATTATGTATCTTTTGGCAATGATTTAGCCGGTGCCGGTGGAGATGAAAAATATGCAAAATTTGATGCAAAAGTTTATAAATATTATACTTTTGCAGATGATTATACCTTTAAGTTGTTCACCCAAGCCGGATATATTTTTGGATATGGCGGAGAAGATGTTCGTTTGTTCAACCGTTATAATTTAGGTGGTTCAACCTTAAGAGGTTTTGATACGGCAGGTATTGGCGCCAGAGATAAAACTACCGGAGATGCACTGGGTGGTAACTGGATGATTTACTCCGGAGCAGAAATGTCCTTCCCGATTGGTTTGGATGAGGTTGGCATCCGTGGTCGCACTTTTGCTGATATGGGTATTTTGGGTAAGCCGGATGGAATTAACGGTGCAAGTGATGTTGAATATTCTTCAACGCCACGTGTGGCCGCTGGTTTTGGTTTCCAATGGTTGTCTCCGATGGGACAAATTGATGTAGATATTGCCTTCCCGATTGTTAAAGAAGATTATGATGAAACACAAGTCTTCCGCTTGAACTTTGGTACAAGGTTGTAATATTGGAGTAAAAAATGGTAGATACAGCATTTTATATAAATAAAGGTCCTTTCACAATAGCTCAAATAGCTGAAGTTTGTGAAGCAAGCTTGGAAGATAACTCGAAAGCAGATGTTTTAATTTCTGATATCGCTACAATGTTTCACGCCAAGGAAGGAGAGGTTTGTTTTTTCTATGACAAAAAGGCTAAAGAAAAAGCAGCCGAAATTCAGGCAACATGCTGCGTTACCACAGAAGAATTAAAATCTTTTGTTCCGGAAAATGTAATTAAATTAATTTCAGACAATCCAAAATTAGCTTTTCTGAAATTAAACAAAGCCTTTTATGAAGAACAAAGACCAAGAGCCGAAATCTCCAGAACGGCAAAAATTGCACCTTCAGCCAAGATTGGTGAAAATGCATATATTGGCGAATATGTTGTGATTGAAGATGGTGTAGAAATCGGTAGCAACTGTGTAATTGAACATAATGCCGTTATAGGAAAAAATTGCAAAATCGGTAACAATTGCCGCATTGGTGTTGGTGCATCTTTAAGCTATACCATTATGGGAAATGATTGTTACATATTTACAGGTGCTCGTATTGGTCAAGATGGTTTTGGCTTTATGGTAATTAACGGCAAGCACGAGCGCATTCCGCAGCTTGGCAGAGTGATTATCGGTAATGATGTTGAAATTGCAGCCAATACTTGTGTGGACAGAGGAGCTTTGGATGATACGGTTATCGGAGATGGTTGCCGCATAGATAACTTGGTTCAAGTGGCTCATAATGATGTTTTGGGCAGAGGTTGTGTGATTGTTGCACAAACCGGAATTGCCGGAAGCTGCACATTTGGAGATTATGTTGTCTGTGGAGGTCAATCTGGCTTTGCAGACCACTTAAAGATTGGTTCCGGAGCTCAAATTGGTGCTCAATCCGGTTTGATGAGAGATGTTGATGCCGGAACAATTGTTATGGGAACACCGGCTGTGCCGATTAAAGATTTCATGCGTCAAGTTTCCAATATTCAAAAACTTGGCAAAAAATAGTTTTTAATAATTAGATATAAGGAAAGAAAAATGTCTGAAGTTAAAATGTATCCGATTGAAGAAATTATGAAAATGTTACCACACCGTTATCCGTTTTTGTTGGTAGACAGATTGTTTGTTGAAGAACCCGGTGTAAAAGGCTATGGTATTAAAAATGTGACCATGAATGAAGAGTTTTTCCAAGGTCACTTTCCAAACAATCCGGTAATGCCTGGTGTTTTGCAAATTGAAGCTATGGCTCAAACCGCCGGTGCCGTTGTAATTTCTTCTTTTGAAAATTATGAAGAAGACAAAAGAGGTGTTTACTTCATGTCTATTGACGCTGTAAAATTCCGCAAAATGGTTAAACCCGGAGATCAACTTGAAATGCATGTAGAGAAGATTAAAGAGCGTCGTAATATTTTTGTTTTCAAAGCTCAATCTTTGGTAGACGGTCAAGTTGTTAGTGAAGCAGAATTCACAGCGATGATTGCTGATAAATAATTTAAGAAAAGTCAAAAAAACTCTCCTGAATTCAGGAGAGTTTTTTTGTGCCATATTTTATGCACTTTGCTTTTTGAGCATAACTTCAGGAGATTCAATTCCCAAAAGGTAGAGAAGTTGAACCAAAATATCTCTGACCAAACGAGAGATTTTTAATCGAGAAGCCGCTAACTCTACTGATTCAGCATTCATAATGGAAGAAACATTATAAAACGTGCTAAACGCCTGAGCCAAAGAATAAGCATAATCAGAAATAATGCTTGGTTCATGCTCTGTATGTGCACGCATAACCACATTACTGATTTGAGAAATCTTAAGAGCTAAATCTTTCTCTTCTTGGTTAGAGATAATAACATTACCTTCTTTGATGTTATTTGCTTGAGCTTTACGGATGATAGAGTTTATTCTGGCAATGGCATATTGAATATATGGGCCGGTTTTGCCTTCAAATTTAGCAAAATCATCCAATTCAAAAATATAGCCGGAAGCAATATTGTTTTTTAAGTCTTGGAATTTAATGGCAGCCATGGCGATTTGGGTAACCATTTTTTCAATTTCTTTTTCGCCATATCCTTCAACTTCATTTGGCAAAGGCAAAGATTCACGAACCTTGTCTTTAGAAAGTTTAATGAGATCTTCCAAGTTCATCACACCGCCGTCTCTGGTTTTAAAAGGCTTGCCGTCAGCACCGTTTACCGTACCAAAACCAATGTGCAAGAATTTAACATTCGGAGCAATATTGAGTTTTTCAGCCACTTCAAAAACTTGTTCAAAATGTAAAGATTGGCGTTTATCTACCACATAGATTATTTCATCTGCTTTTAAGTCATCATAACGCATTTTGATTGTGGCAATATCGGTGAGCTGATATCCAAAACCACCGTCGCTTTTAACCAAAATAACAGGTGGGCGCTGGCTCTTTGTTTCATCAAGGCGAATAATTGTTGCACCGTCATCAACTTCAGAGATACCTTTTTCTTGAGCAATTTTTACAATCTCTTTACATGTTTCGTGAGCATCGCTTTCACCGAGCCAGAGGTCAAAATGAGCATCTAATTCATTATAATTTTTCTTAACATCATCTACTGAAACTTTGCGCAAATGCTCCCAAGCTTTATAAAATTCGGGTTCTTTATCTTGAATTTTGGTTGTAATCAAGCGAGCTTCTTCTTTAGCGCTTTCATCTTCTTTGCAGCGGATGTTGGCTTGTTTGTAAAAAGCAGAGATTTGTTTGATGTCATAAGTTTCAACTTTAGAAAGGTTTCCGTCTTGACGAATGATTTCAGATAAAATCATACCCATCGGGGTTCCCCAATCACCGAAGTGAACATCAGAAATAACCGTATTACCGACAAAGGTTTCAATACGTCTGATAGATTCGCCGACAACGGCAGAACGCAAGTGACCAACATGCAAAGCTTTTGCTACGTTCGGGCCGCCAAAATCCATCACCACACGACTAGGCTTTTCAACTTTTGCACAGCCAAAGTTTTTATCTTCAGCCATTTTATCAATATTATGAGCCAAAAATTTATCAGATAATGAAATATTGATAAACCCTGGGCCATCAATGGAGATTTTGGCAAAATCTTCATCTTTTTGCAATTCTTGAGCAATAAGAGTGGCAATTTCACGAGGGTTTTTGCGCTCAATTTTAGCCAAAGCCAAAGCGCCGTTGCATTGAAAATCGCTCAAATCCGGACGGTCAGAAACTTTAACAGCAGCAAATTTGGTGTCCAAATTAAGCAAAGAAAATACGGCAATCAATTTTTGATTAATTAAATATTCAAGAGATAAATTCATTATAAAATTCCTATAAATTGTCAAATTAAGGCTAATTTATATAATAACATTTATAAACACAACAAAATTATTGCGCTTTAGATTGAGTTTGTTCATTTTGTGCAGGTGGAGTACCTTCACATCTAAAATAAAAATGGTTCGGAATGAACAAACGGCAAGTAAATGAGGTTTGCTTAACCGGAACGGCATAAGCACCGGTTTTTTGTTTGATGCATTCTTGCGTAGCCAAGGCCAACACATCTTTATAAGGTGTGGTTAAAGCATTATAGCAGATGGCGGGCTCTTTTGGTGTAGAGGTGCCGACATATAAGCTTGCTTCTGTCTGAGCGCCGGCTTCGCGTCTGCGGTCAACAAAAGGCTTGGTTATGGAACAAGATGCCGTAAAAAGGCAAAAGAAAAAAATGAAACAAAATTTTCTGCTGGACAATTCTCAAAACTCCACTAAATTACATATAATTTCTTAATGTATAAACGAAGAAGAATAAAATGAAAAGCGAAAATAAATATATTGGTGATGAAGCCTTTGAAAAAATGTTGGCACACTATAAATGTGTTACACCGTTAGATGTTGTCAAAATGCGTTTTTTAGGCGCAATTTGCTCTCCGAATATGGAGTTAAGACCAACAGATGTGATATCATCTTTTTGGCCACAGGGGCAAGAACCTCGTTTGCAAACCAAAGATGAGGCAGACTTATTTTTCAAATTTTTTATGGGCTTGTGGGATGAATTGTTTGAGCAAGTAAGAGAAAACAAAGTCAAATTGCCGTTTGTCAAAAGAGAAGAAGCAAATTTAAAAGACTTTTGTGTTAGCAGATATAATGAAGTTGAATGGGGTTTTGTTGAAGGTTTTTGGGGTGGAAAACAAGACCTAAAGCTTGCAAACTATCTGGCAGAAGTTATCGATTCTTTAACAGATTTGGCCGGTGTATATAATGCATTGCAAAATCAGGTAGATAAAAATTTTAATAGTGCAGAATTAATAAAAACTTTAGAACATACCGATAAAATGGTAGAAAAATCAATATCTTTTATTATTGAAAATTCTGTATTGCCAAGAATAGAAAATAGACATCGGGTTGTAAATTAATCAGATTAAAAAGGAGAAAACGATGGAGTTGATGGAAGGTTTGTTAACCAGACGTTCGGTCAGAAAATTTGATACAAGCAAAAAAATAGCCAAAGAAACTATAAAAGATTTAATAAAAGCTGCACAATACGCACCATCTGCGCACAATACCCAACCGTGGGAATTTTTAGTTATTGAAAATCCGGAAACCTTAAAACAATTTCGCCATATGCAACGCTCGGCTTTGTTTGCAGAAAATGCCACAGCGGTTGTATTGGTTTGCGGAAACACGGACAAAGCTTTCAGCCGAGAAAAAGAAGGTTGGAGCTATGTGGATATAGATTGTTCAGCCGCAACTCAAAATTTGATTTTGGCGGCACATGCTTTGGGTTTAGGTGCTTGTTGGTGCGGAGCATCTCCAATGACAGGTCCAATGGCAAGTATCAAGGAATATTTTAATTTGCCGGAAAATATCAAACCGTTTTCAATAGTTGTTTTGGGTTATCCGCAAGAAGAAGCAAAACAACCCGAAGGTAGATATACTGAAAATACCATTCACTGGGAAAAGTGGTAAATGAAAAAGGCGAGACACTAAATATGTAAGATGTCTCGCCTTTTTCTAAAGATTTTTTCCATTATTTTTGCTCTTCAATAAACAAAAGTTCAAATTTCTCACCGAGTTGTTCTCCTTTGATAAAATAGTAAATTTTATTTTCGAAAGAGAAACGATACATTCTAATTTTTGCCTCTTTTCCAAAATCATCTTTATAAACCTGTTCAGCGGTATCGAAGGCATTAAGCATTTCTTGAGACCATGATTTTTTATCCAAGTGATAAAGATAAATCCGAGAGTTTGGATTAGATTTTTCAGCAATTTTTGCCATTGCATATTTTAACATTCCGGCAAACATTTTTTCAGAATGTAAAGGATGTTGACACTTCTGAATATAAGCAATAACGGCCACGGGAGAAAATCCCTCACAATTTTTTTTCAATAAAGCAAAATTTTTCATATGCAAACTAATTTAGTTAATAATAAGTAATTTCAAAACATAAATATCACGCGAAAGCAAAAAATCAAGATTTTTTTGCACAAGCAAAGTTATTTAAATAGTACAAATTAAGATTTATCTTGAAAAAAAAAGAAATAATGATACATTAACGACGATAATTTTTATAATAAAAGCCAGTGCGGGGCTGTCCGCATAATATATAAAGGAAGGAAATTAATATGACAATTCGCGTCGGTATTAACGGCTTTGGTCGTATTGGTCGTTTGGTATTTCGTGCCGCTCAAGCAAGAAATGATATTGAAATTGTTGGTATCAATGACTTGATTGATGTTGAATATATGGCATATATGTTGCGTTATGACACAATGCACGGCAAATTCAACGGTACAGTTGAAGTTAAAGACGGTAAATTGGTTGTAAACGGCAAAGCTATCCGCGTTACTGCTGAAAAGAACCCTGCTGATTTGAAATGGGGCGAAATCAATGCAGATTATGTTGTAGAATCAACAGGTTTGTTCTTGACAAAAGAAAAAGCACAAGGTCACCTCGATGCCGGTGCTAAATATGTTGTAATGTCAGCTCCTTCAAAAGATGATACACCGATGTTTGTATGCGGCGTTAACACCGATTCTTACGTAAAAGGAACAAAATTTGTTTCTAACGCATCTTGCACCACCAACTGCTTGGCTCCGATTGCAAAAGTATTGAACGATGCTTTCGGTATTGAAGATGGTTTGATGACAACCGTTCACTCTACAACTGCTACTCAAAAAACCGTTGATGGTCCGTCTGTAAAAGACTGGAGAGGTGGTCGTGCTGCTGCTGGCAACATCATTCCTTCATCAACAGGTGCAGCAAAAGCTGTTGGTAAAGTAATTCCGTCTTTGAACGGCAAGTTGACAGGTATGTCTTTCCGTGTTCCGACTTTGGATGTTTCTGTTGTTGACTTGACAGTTAACTTGAAAAAAGCTGCTTCTTATGAAGAAATTTGCGCTGCTATGAAGAAGGCTTCTGAAGGCGAATTGAAAGGTATTTTGGGTTACACCGAAGATGATGTTGTATCATCAGATTTCTTGGGTGATGCTCGTACCTCTATCTTTGATGCTAAAGCCGGTATTCAATTAACTCCGACTTTTGTTAAAGTTGTTAGCTGGTATGATAACGAATGGGGTTATTCTAACAAAGTTCTCGACCTCATCGCTCACATGGCTAAAGTAAACGGCTAATGCTTAAAAAATCCCCGTCATTCCGAGGACAAAATGTGCTATGCGTTTTGTAGCAAACTCGGGGCGGGGATTTTGCTTTTTTATAGGAAAAATTATATGACCGAATATAAAACAATTAAAGATTTGGGTGATTTGAACGGCAAAGTTGTTATGCTTCGTGCCGACTTGAACGTCCCTGTTGATGAAAACTTGAAAGTTACTAACACCGCACGTATTGATCGTACGGTTCCAACCATCAAATTGTTGATGGAAAAAGGTGCCAAAGTTGTTGTAATTTCTCACTTTGGTCGTCCGGAAGGCAAAGGTGATATGCGCAACTCTTTGAGCCATATTGCGAAAGATTTGGAAAAATCTTTGGGCAAACACGTTGTTTTTGTTGATGACTGCATTGGCGAAAAAGTTGAAAATGCCGTTAAAAACATGAAACAAGATGAAGTTTTGTTGCTTGAAAACCTCCGCTTCTACAATGAAGAGAAAAAAGGTGACGAAGCTTTTGCCAAAGAGTTGGTTAAAGTTGCCGATGTTTATGTATCTGATGCATTCTCAACTGCTCACCGCGCTCATGCATCTATGGTTGCCGCCGCTAAAGAAAGACCGGCTGCTATGGGCTTGTTGATGGAAGAAGAAGTTAATGCTTTGTCTAAAGGTTTGAACAATCCGGAACGTCCGTTGATGGCCGTTGTTGGTGGTTCTAAAGTTTCTACCAAATTAGATTTATTGAACAACTTGGTTAAAAAAGTAGATAAATTAGTTATCTCCGGCGGTATGGCTCATACCTTTATGAAAGCCAGCGGCGTAGATACAGTTAATGAAGCTAACTCTCTTGTCCAAATGGATATGATTGAAACCGCAAAAGAAATTATGGCAACAGCAAAAGCAAATGGTTGCGAGATTATTTTGCCGAAAGATGTTGTTGTTTCAAAAGAGTTCAAAGCAGATGCTGAACACAAAACTGTTGATTTGGAACATATTCCTGCCGAAGGTTGGATTTTGATGGATGTCGGCGCAAAAACCATTGCCTCTATCAATGCCAAATTAGATGAATGCAAAACTTTAGTTTGGAACGGACCTTTGGGTGTGTTCGAATTAAAACCGTTTGATAAGGCAACTAATGAAGTCGCAGCTCATGCGGCTGAATTAACTCAAGGCGGCAAGTTATTAACCGTTGCTGGTGGTGGTGATACTGTTTCTGCTTTGGCTAATGCCGGTGTAGAAAAGAAATTCAGCTACATATCAACTGCGGGAGGTGCTTTCCTCGAATGGATGGAAGGTAAAGAGCTCCCCGGAGTTGTTGTTTTGAAAAAATAGTTAAATGAAGCCTGCTTTGTTGCGGGCTTTTTTTTATGAAAGTAAGAAAGATGAAAATAGATTCAAAATTAGATGAGGACGGATGTCTGGACATTGAAATTATAGAAAATAGTGTCACATGGCAAAAAGAATTAGGAGGAAAAAATCTTTTGATACAAGATATCAAAGGAGGAGAAGGCTTTAGAATAATAGAAGAATATGCTCAAGAACAAGATATCACAGATTTTCAGCAACATGGAAAAGCTTTGATAATAGCGTTTTCAGATGGAAATAAAACAGCATATTACCAAGATAAAAAAGGAAATTATCGTCAGATTCAAGAGCTAAAGCGCTTATATAGTCAAGATAATTATATTGAAAATATAATGTCTATGGAAGAAGAAAATGAGATGATATCAAATAGACAAAAAAAGTCGGAGAAAATCACAGGCAAAAACAATGCAAGTGTTGTAGATAAAAGAGTTTTGCAAAGTATTATAGGAAATAGTTATACAAAATAATTTTGTCAAAAAGATATTGATTTTATGCCTTCTGCGTGCTATGATAAAGCAAAAGTAACAATAAGGACAAACGATAATGGATTATAATGGTAATCAGCTTTTGTTTTCATCAATGACATCAGGAGAGCAAGAACAAGCTGTAGATATGGCAGAGCTTGGTCGACGTGCAGAAAAATTTTGTGCCGGTAGATATGGTTTTGAAGCGCAAACAAAAGATAATCTGTTAGGTTATAATATTCATCTGCCAAGCGGTGTTGATTTTAGGCTGGAGAACGGTGTGGTTAAGTTCAGCCATTTTGGTATGACAAAAGATGAAGTCAAACAAGTGTATAACACATTGTATCAACTTGGTTTGAGTGGTATCAGCTTTGTTGCAGATGAGCAAGATAATGATTTCAAAAAAAATGTTGTTTCAGCACACAAAGAGTTATTGGCTGAAGAAGAGATGGTTGATGCATATAGCGTTAGAGGTACCAGAGAAAACGCTGATAACAATATGCCCCAAATAGATTTTTCTAAAATAAATACAGGTAGTTATCTTTCAAACAAAAAAAATTATGTAAATAACTTATTAAATAAGATTCAAACACAAAAAGCAGCTGCTTCAACGCAAGCCAAAGAAGTTCATCCCAGTATGGAAGATATTTCAAAATATATGGACGACCATATTTCTTCAAACCAAAAATACAAGACCAGAAATTATAGCAAAACATCATTATCTAACGGCTATAAGATGATATGGTATAAAGATGAAGATCAAAAGAAAGAAGGGCCTAAAGCAGATAAAAACGGCAAAGTTAATCCAAATTTTGAATTTGGTTTGAAAGGTGAAATAGAATATAAAGACAATAAGCCAACGCTTAAAGTCACATTGTTGACGCCAAAATACGGAGATGCTTCAGATGGAATGATAGATGAGGTATTGGGTATGGCGGCAGCCTGCAAAGTAACACATTTGCGTTTTAATGGTCCGGTTGGAATGAAGGGTAAATTCTTAAATTCTTGTGCTAAAAGAATGATTGTTCCTACCGGAGTTTCATTAGGGCCCAAAGATTTTGCCAATATGATGAAAATGACCAAAGACAATGTTTTTGATTATGATAAAAGAATAGCCTATTATAAAAGGCTAAGAGATCACTTGAAAGAAGAATTAATAATAAAAGGCAATAAAGATGCAACTCATCCGTATTATAAAATGATAGATGATTTAAATACTCAAATTGCATTGGATGAAATTGAAAAAGAAAATGATAGTGATAATACACTTAAATTAAAAGCTCTCAAAGCTGAGAAGAAATATAAAAACTTTAATCTCTTTGCCAAGGGCTATATTAACGGAAAAGTATATACTGATAATAATGATACACCGTTAAGCACATTTGAAGTTCAGAAAACAGAAGACAAAACCAATGTTGCAAAAGAGCTTGCAACCGGAATGGCATATGTTGATTTGTTGTCGTTATATGCGTCAAATCCAAAATATACAAATATGTCACAGCAAGATTTGCATAAAGAATATATCAAATTATATAATAAAAATTTATATGAAATTCATGCAGAATTGCGCTCAGATTTTAAAAAGCTTGGACCAACAGCCAGCTCAAAAGATAAAAAAGAAATTATAAGTAGTAAGTATGAAGAAGTGCAAAGTAGCATCCAATCCATTCAAGGGTCTATATCTCTTGAAGGTTTTGACAAGCTTAATGTTCCAAGATTGCGCAAATTTCCTTATTATGACTTGGTTACTCAAGAAAGAAGTATGATAAATCGTTTGCGTAAAGGACATGATTTATACATAGAAGAGAAGAATGCCTTAAATAAGATACAAAACAGCCGTTTGCAAAATCAAGGTCGTTAAACAAAAAAATCCCTTTTGAAAAAATCAAAAGGGATTTTTTTTGTATGAATTAAGCAATTAGCAAGGCTTGATATGCCAAATTTTTTCAGCATATTCTTTAACGGCACGGTCACTTGTAAAGTATCCCATATGAGCGACGTTAATAATTGCTTTTTTAGCCCAAACTTTTTTATCACCAAAGTCAGTTTCGGCTTTTTTGATTGTTTGATCAAAAGAAGGCAAGTCAGCCAAAACAAAGTAATAATCTCTGTTGACCAATTCTTCAAAAATCGGCTTAAAGAGCAAGAGATAATCTTTTTCACAAAACATATTAGAATTAACAGCATTCAAAATGCGTTTGATATAACTGTTATTTTCATAAATTTCACGCGGATTATAAGAGCTTCTTTGTGCTTGAATATCTTCTTCTTTAAGACCAAAGAGATAGAAGTTTTCATCGCCGACAGCATCTCTGATTTCTATATTGGCACCATCTAAGGTTCCAATAGTTAAAGCGCCGTTTAAGGCAAATTTCATATTACCGGTACCGCTTGCCTCAAATCCGGCAGTAGAAGATTGAACGCTTAAATCAGCAGCCGGCATTAAAGATTCGGCTAAAGAAACTTTATAATCAGGGATAAAGACAACCTTAATCATATCTTTAACTTGCGGGTCATTATTAACCACATCGGCAACATTATTGATGAGTTTAATAATAAGTTTTGCAAAATTGTAAGAAGGAGCGGCTTTTCCGGCAAAGATATAAGTTTTTGGATGAATAGGTTTATAATTATCTTTGATAATTGCCAAATATTCACCGATAACCTGCAAAATAGTCATTAATTGACGTTTGTATTCGTGAATACGTTTAGCATGAACAATAAACATACTATCCGGACTAACCATAACGCCGGTTGTTTTGAAAATAATTTTAGCCAATTTTTCTTTGTTAGCTCGTTTAATTTCAGAAAACTGTTTAACAAACTTGGCGTCATCGGCAAAAGGCTCAATTTTGCTTAATTCATCTAACTTGGTGACCCAACCTTCACCTATTTTAGAAGAAATGAGGTCGGCCAAAGCAGTATTGGCGTGCAACAGCCAACGACGCGGCGTAATACCGTTTGTTACATTGCAGAATTTTTCCGGCCAGAGCTCATAAAATTCAGGAACCAATTTTGTTTTAATTAAATTAGAGTGAATTTGCGCCACACCATTGACGGAGAAAGAGCCCACAATAGAAAGATTTGCCATACGAATAATTTGATTATTTCCCTCTCCGGAGACAATAGAAACTTTAGATAGTTTTTCATTATTATCACCAAATTTTTCACGAGCAAAATTCATAAATCTACGATTGATTTCATAAATAATTTGCAAGTGTCTTGGTAATAATTCTTGAAAAATTCTGGCGGGCCATGTCTCAAGAGCTTCAGGCAATAAAGTGTGGTTAGTATAAGCAAATGTACGCGTTACAATATCCCAAGCATCATCCCATTCTTGACCATGAATATCTACAAGCAAACGCATCATTTCTGCAATGGCAATGGATGGGTGTGTATCATTGAGTTGAATACAAACCATATCCGGAAGTTTTTTAAAGTCATCGCATTTTTCCAAAAAGCGGCGTATAATATCTTGAATAGCGCAAGAGACAAAGAAGTATTGTTGAGTTAAACGCAATTTTTTGCCGGATTCCATAGCATCAGATGGGTACAAAACTTTAGAAATGGTTTCAGTAGCAATTTTGTCTTTAACGGCATCAATATAACCACCTTCATTGAATATATTGATATCTAATTCATCGTCGGTTTTTGCAGAAAACAGACGCAAATAGTTAACAGATTTGCCATTATATCCAACAATAGGAAAATCATAAGGAACGCCATAAATATTTTGAGTATTCATCCAAATAAAGTTTTTATTTCCGGCGCCGTCATCAATAACTTCCACTTCTCCTTTGATAGGAATTTTAACAGTTCTGTCCGGGCGAGCAAATTGCCAAGGAGAGTCTTCACCGAGCCAACTATCGGCTTGTTCAACCTGGTATCCATTTTCAAATTTTTGTTTGAACAGACCGAATTGATAGTTGATACCATAACCAAAGCCGGGGATTCCAAGAGAGGCCATTGAGTCAAGATAGCAAGCAGCCAAGCGACCAAGACCGCCATTTCCAAGAGCAGGGTCATATTCAGTATCAAAAATTTCTTGCAAGCTAAAATCAGGCATTCCGTCAATTTTAATATCTTGCATGATATGATATAATCCCAAACTATGGAGGTTATTTTCTAAAGAACGCCCAATCAAATATTCCACAGAAAGATAATAGATTCTTTTCGTGTTTACCTTATTATATCTTGCCATGGTTTCATACATTTTATCCATGGCAAATTCTCTGACGGCCAAGGCAATAGCTTCCAAAGCCTCATCTTTATTAATTTCACTGGTTCTTTTGCCAATGAAATATTTGATATAATGCTCAATAGAAAGTTTTAATTTAGCTTTATCAATATCATTGATAGTAATCGAGTTTTTCTTGCTCAATGTTTTATCCTCCTTAGGCTTACATACTAAATTGTCCTAACAATAAAATAAAATGTTTGAAATATGGTTAATAAGAGCGCATATAAGATTATAACCAAATAAAAATTCAATAAAATTTTAATAAAATGCATTGCATTATTGATATTAATAAATATAATCAGAATAAATTTGAAATTAAAGAATATATAGAGGAACATTTAATGAAAAAGAGTTTTGTTGCAGGATTGTTGTTGGCAAGCTCAATATCATCACCTGCCATGGCAACAACCATTTTTGAGGCTTTAAGTGAAACATATAAGTCCAACCCGACATTGCAATCACAAAGAGCATATTTGCGATCAGTTGATGAAAATGTTGCTATTGCACGTTCAGGATATCGTCCGACAATTGCGTTGAAAGCAGGTTATAGTCAAGCAAGCGGAACAACAGAAAATCCGGGGGGATATGTCGGTGTGCCGGATAATGAAAATGATGGCAGCACCACCACATATGGAGCAACATTATCACAACCTCTTTTTAATGGTTTTCAGACCGTAAACGCTGTAAAACAAGCAGATAGTTCTGTCAAGGCAGAGCAAAATAATTTATATAGTGTTGAACAAACAGTGTTTTTAGATGCTGCAACAGCATACATGGATGTTTTGCAAAATGAAGCAATTGTAGAATTGCAAAAAAATAATGAAAAATTGTTAAAAAAACGTCTTGATGAAACGATTCAACGCTTTAATGTTGGAGAGGTAACCAGAACAGACGTTTCACAAGCCAGAGCGCGCCATGCACAGGCTGTTTCAGACAGAATTTCTTCAGAAGGCACATTGGCAGCATCAAAAGCTGTATATAAAGAAGTTATCGGAAGTGAGCCTGAAAATTTGAGTGAACCCAAAGATATTTCCGGTATGTTGCCGAAAACCATTGATGAAGCGATGAATTATGCTATTGAAAATAATTATAGCATAAAGACTGCGCAACATTCATTTGATGCGGCAAACTATAATGTTGCATATAATAACGGAGCTCTTTTGCCATCTTTGTCATTAGATGCATCTGCTACCAATACGGAAAATGATTTGGACGCCAACCAAGCAAAAATCAAAACAGATAATGTTGAAGTTGGTGTGAATATGACTGTTCCATTGTATGAGGCAGGCAAGACCAGAGCAGAGATTCGCCAAAGCAAATATTTGAAATGGCAATCTCAAGAAAAATTATTGGAGACCGAGCGTTCTGTTAAATCATTAGTGTCAAGCGCATGGGAATATATGGTTTCTAACGATTCTAAAATAAAATCCATCAAAGAACAGGTTAAAGCCAATGAAATTGCTCTAGATGGTGTTCAAAAAGAAGAAGCTTTGGGAAACCGTACAATTTTGGATGTTTTGGATGCATATCAAGAGTTATTAAACTCAAATGTAGAAGAAGTAAAAGCCAGAAGGAACTACTATGTTTCCAGTTTGAATTTGCTTTTGGCAATGGGTAAATTAACAGCGGCAAATTTAAAACTTGACGTTGAGCTATATGATGCGGATAAATATTATCAAGATACAAAAGGAAAATGGTTATCTTTATCTATTGATTAATATAAAAAAATTGTTAAGCTAAAGCAAACAACATACTGGAAATTATGATGAGTGGTGAAAGTCAGCAAGAAAATATGTCAATGGAAGATATTCTATCTTCAATTAAAGATATTTTAAATAACGAAGGTGGTGAAATCAATTCTGCTGAGGAGCAAGAACAATCTTCCTTAAAGCAAGAAGAACAAGAGCAAACTTCAGAAGATAGTTTAAGCAAAGCTTTGGCAAAAGAAGATGAGCAAGAAGATGATGATGTTTATGATTTATCAAAGTCAATGATAATTGATGAGACACAGCCTGAAGATATGGATGCCGACAAATTTTTTGAAGAAGAGTTGGATGAAACAGGGCCTTTGTTTGATGAATTTTCCAATCAAGATGATATAAACTTAGAAGATGACATAAGCATAGAAGATGACATAAATTTATCAGATATTCCAGAAGATGTAGATTTTTCTATGGATATTCAAGAAGATAATGATATCACTGCGCTTATGGAAGAAAATTTAGCAGAAGAAAATTCAGAAAAGCAAGAAGTTGATAAAGCAGAAGATATAATGCTGGAAGAACCGGTTTCATCAAGTGAGATAATGCCCTCAGAAGATATGGTTTCTCCGGATGTTGTATTGCAAGCAGCGCAAGATGTGTTGACGGAAGATAAATATCAATATGCTAATACATCTAACAAAACCGAAGCAGAAAAAATATTTGAGGATCATGAGGGTATACAAGAAGTTCAAGAAATCAGCATGATCCCTGCTGATGAACAAATAAAAGAGCCGGAAACAATCATAAAACAAGAAGACATAACCAAAGAAGAAATAAAAGAGCCGGAAATAATTGTAAAACAAGAAGAAAAAGCGGTTGAAGAAACAAAAGCTGAAGTTTTGTCATCAATGCAAACAGATGCAACGGATGTATCTGCAGATATCATTAATAATTTTGCAAAAATGTTTGCAGAAAAAACACCTCCAATGCAAGAAGAAGTAGCTTATGAGGAAGAAAAAATTGAACAACCCAAAGATAATATCAACCTTATTGGCGATGGTTCAAAAACAATTGAAGATATTGTTAAAGATACAATTAAAGAGATTGTAATGGTAAATGTAAATGCCGAGATGACAAAAAATGTTGATATTGTATCTTTAGCAAAAGAAGAAATCAGGTCACAAGCCAAAGTTTGGATAGAACAAAATCTTCCAACAATTGTTAATGCCGCAGTTAAAGAAGAGTTGGAACGAGTGATGGCAAAGGTCGGCAAATAGCTTGACCTTATAGTGTGCCGACCTGCAATTTTTTGCCCCCAAACAGGTTAAATTCTGTTGAGGGCATTTTGCGGTTTATAAAGCCGGAAGCAAAAGTTTTTGTAATTACAGATAAAATGGAAAAAGACATATGTTAGAAAAAAATTATAACCCGAAAGATTTTGAAGAAAAAATTTATGCCGATTGGGAAAATAGCGGCGATTTCAAGCCCGATATGCGCTCCTCATCAGAGGCATTTTCAATCGTTATTCCGCCACCGAACGTTACCGGTGTTTTGCACATGGGTCACGCTTTGGATGATACCTTGCAAGATATTCTCATTCGTTATAATCGCATGCTGGGTAAAAAAGTTTTATGGCAACCGGGTACAGACCACGCCGGTATTGCAACCCAAATGGTTGTTGAAAGAAACTTGGCCAAAGAAGGTATCTCGCGTCATGATTTAGGTAGAGAAAAGTTCATTGAAACCGTTTGGAAATGGAGAGAACAATCAGGTGGCACCATTTGTCGCCAATTGCGCCGTTTGGGTGCTTCTTGCGACTGGAGCCGTGAGCGTTTTACTATGGATGAAGGTTTAAGCCGTGCCGTTCGCAAAATCTTTGTTCACATGTATAAAGATGGCTTGATTTTCAAAGCCAAAAAATTGGTTAACTGGGATTCCAAATTGCAAACTGCCGTTTCCGATTTGGAAGTTGTTCAAAAAGACACTGTTGGCAAAATGTATTACTATCGTTATCCGATTGAAGGAGAAGAGGGTAAGTATATTCAAATTGCAACCACACGTCCGGAAACCATGTTTGGTGATACAGCCGTTGCCGTTTCAAAAGATAATGAAAAGTTGAAACACCTCATTGGTAAAAATTGTATCATTCCGATTATCAATCGCGTTATTCCGATTATTGCCGACGACCACGCAGATCCGGAAAAAGGTACCGGTGCGGTTAAAATTACACCGGCTCATGACTTTAACGACTTTGAAGTTGGTAAACGTCATAACTTGCCGATGATAAACATCTTGAACTTGGATGCTACCTTGAACGAAAACACTCCGTTTGAAGGTATGACCACAATGGATGCTCGCGCTAAAACCATTGAAACCTTAACCGAACTGGGCTTGATGGATAAGATTGAAGACCACCCGATGGTTATTCCTTATGGCGACAGAACCGGCGTTATAATTGAGCCTTTGATGACAGACCAATGGTTTGTAGATGCACCGACTTT
Organism: uncultured Pseudomonadota bacterium; assembly: GCA_949295005.1. Lineage (GTDB taxonomy): Bacteria > Pseudomonadota > Alphaproteobacteria > RF32 > CAG-239 > CAJLXD01. Next base: position 43,823 of record CASFJL010000001.1, read on the forward strand.
GGCCAAAGAAGCCATTCGCGTTGTTGAAAACGGCGAGATGGAATTTGTTCCGAAATCTTATGAAAAAACCTATTTTGAATGGATGAGAAACATTCAACCATGGTGTATCTCTCGTCAGTTATGGTGGGGGCACCAAATGCCGATTTGGTACGGACCGGACGGACACATCTTCTGCGAAGAAAATGAAGAAGAAGCTCAAGCAGAAGCTGATAAGTTCTATGGCAAAAGAGAAGAGTTGACAAGAGAAACCGACGTTTTGGATACTTGGTTCTCCTCTGGCTTGTGGGCTTTTTCGACCATGGGTTGGCCGGATAAGAGCGAATATTTGGATACCTTCTATCCAACTTCAGTTTTGGTAACCGGTTTCGATATCATCTTCTTCTGGCTTGCGCGTATGATGATGATGAGTATGTATGCCATGAAGCGCGTTCCGTTCAAAAAAGCTTATATCCATGGCTTGGTTCGCGATGAAAAAGGTCAAAAGATGTCAAAATCCAAAGGCAATACCGTTGACCCTATGGAAACCATTGAAAAATATGGTGCCGATGCTTTGCGCTTCTTCATGGCAGCCATGGAAACTCAAGGTCGTGATGTAAACTTGAGTGAGGCTCGTATCGCAGGCTATCGTAACTTTGCTACCAAGTTGTGGAATGCTGCTCGTTTTGGCGAGATGAACGAATGCAATTTGGTAAAAGACTTTGATGAAACCAAAGTTACTTACGCCATCAATAAATGGGTTGTAGCAAAAGCAAAACAAGCAACCAAAGAAGTAACCGATAACTTGAACGCTTTCCGCTTCTCAGATGCCGCTAATGCCGTTTACCAATTTGTTTGGGGTTCATTCTGCGACTGGTATATTGAGATGATTAAGCCGATTTTGTTCGGTTCGGATGAGGCTGCAAAGAAAGAAACCAGAGCAACCTTTGCTTGGGTCTTGGATAGAATTTTGATTATTTTGCATCCGTTTATGCCGTTTATCACCACCGAGTTGTGGAATAACAATTACGATATGCATGGTGTTAAACTCATTCACGCCGCTTGGCCTAAAGCTGAAACCATTGATGAAAATGCCTTGAACGATATTGACTGGGCAATTGACTTGATTTCATCTATTCGTTCTTTGCGTGCTTCAATGAACTTGCCGGCAGGAGCAAAATTGAATGTATTCTTGAAAGATGCCAACGCCAAATCTGCCGAAAACTTGCAAACATTCAATCATATCATTTGCTCTTTGGCTCGTTTAGAAAAATTAGAAACTTTTGCCAAAGATGCTGAAATTAGCAAAGATATGGTTCAAAGCGTATTCAAAGAAGCCGTTATCTTGTTGCCGTTAAAAGGCATTGTCGATTTTGCCGCTGAAAGAGAACGCTTGAATAAAGAATTGGCAAGTTTAAACAAAAACTTGGAAGGCTATGCTAAGAAATTGAGTAATCCGAGCTTTGTCGAAAGAGCACCGGCTGCGGTTGTTGAAGAAGAAAAACGCCGTCAGGCAGAAGCTTTGGAAAACAAAGCCAAAGTTGAAGAAGCTCTGGCAAGAATAGCTAATTTCTAATTGGTAAGACAAAAACCAAAAAAAAAGGCATCTTAAAAAAGATGCCTTTTTTTTGTATGAATTTTGTGTTATGATAATCTCAAGAGGAAAAAATATGAAATTAGATTATCAAAAAATACAAGAATATAATCAGATGTTTGCGCGCTGGAAAGAAGAACTTTTTCCAAAGCAAGAATATGCGTATCGAAACGAATGTTGTTTTGCTTTTGCGCATTTGCTTGCCAAAAAGGCCAAAGAAGAGGGAATGTTGCCAACCAAAATTTGGTGTATGAAATCTAAAGATAAAGATTGGGTGGAGGCAAATTTGCCCGCCAATAACGAGCAGGGTTTTGAAACCAGAAAATGGGATGGATATCATGTGGCTCTAGCTATAAATTTGCCAATATATCAAGATTCTAAAAGAGCAGAACGCTTGGTTTTTGACCCGATAGTTTTCAATGAAGTTGTCAGAGAAAAAGACTGGGTTAACGCGCTTAACTCTTCAGAAGAATATATTTTGTACTCCGGATGCAAGTTTGGTAAAGAAGGCTTAACGGATGAAAGTTTTTATGGCGGTAGCGGTTATTGGCTGGATAAAAACCCTAAAATAGATTTGGATAAACATTCTTTGGTGCATATTAAAGGGATTGATACCAAGAGCGAAAAATTGATGTTGCTAGGCTCACCATTGAGTATTTTAGCCAGAAGAGAGATGAGAATGCAAAACAATAATATGTTAGATAAGACAAGAGAATAGAAAAACACCTCTGATTTTATTCAGAGGTGTTTTGCTTATTAAGCTGTATAAACTCAGGGCGATAAACACAAGATTTTATAAAAAATCTAACAATGTCAAAAAGAACAAACATTAAATAAAAATTACACATAAAATTCAAAACACTAGAATTTATGATTTTGTAAAAATCATGTTTTTCTTGAGACAGAATGATTTTATATTTCAAGGCTTGTGCTTCAACCAAAGTATAAGCTGCTCCCAATAGTGCAAGTAAGCAAAAAGCAATAAATGTGACAATTGTATTTTCAAGGACATATGCTCCAAACAGAAACAAAACCAAAAACAAAATAGCTGCCAACAATATATGTTGTCTCAATCGTTGTATGTTTTTTTTCATGGTCAAACCGCAAATATAACAAACGGTGAATATAATCCAAGATAATAACAAATGTAAAAAGACAAATTTATTACCAAAATTCAAAATAAAAAAATGAATTGGAACAAACATGAACACATTTATCAAATGAGGCAAATTAAGGCTTGAAAGTTTTTTCCCATCCTGAAAAATACTATAAAATATAGTAAGCAATACGGGACAAAGATAAAAGAATAAAGCCAGTTCTGAATGAACTATCTTGTTGTTTGATGAAAAGTTGTGAAAAGCACGCCCTATTTCATCAACATAAGTTACAATCAAAGCCAAGACAACGCTCAACAGAACCATTTGCAACACAATGAAATACACTTTAAGACAAATTTTTCTTAAATTTGAATTAAAAAAAACACTAAGTTTCATAAATATAAAATAATTAATAATTTTTAATATAGACAAAATAATTATCACAATGAAATAAAAAAGCAATAAAAAAAGCTACTTCTTTATGAAGCAGCTTTTTGAAATGTTTTTATGGACGGAGCAATAGAAATCATTTTTGCTACCAAACGAACAGCTTCCGCATAGCAAATCATTCCGATGATATTGATAGAAATATCAAAACACCAATCATCCGTCATCTTTTTTATTTCATCTTGAGTTAGCCCGTACTGCAAATCTTTATCCATTTGTTTGATCTCCAAAGCATTAAACATCATAAAGCTAAAACAAAAGGCAAAGGAGATAAATCGACAAGAGAAATTCCCATTAAATGAGTTGATAAAATCAAGAATTATCGCCAATATTACCAACACCCCGATGGCAAGAAGTATCCTTTCATTAGATAACTTAAGCGGTAGATAATTAAGGAACGGAGACATGAAAAATAAAACCAAAGCCAGAGCAAATAAAATTCCAAATTTAGGCAAACCAAGAGCAATCATTATCCAAAACAAAATGATGCTTGTTGCAGCCATATAAAATGCGCGATAAAGGAAAAGATTTTTCTTTTTTAGTTTATCTTTATATTTGACAACGGCAAACAAGCTAAAAGAAGTCAATAAAGATACCAAAGCATTAAAAGGTGAGACCTTTAACGTATCGAGCAATAAAAAATATCCCAATCCGGCAACCAACAGAGATGGAAGTGTCCATTTCCAAGATTTTATAAATGTCCGTAACAAAATTTTTTTTCTGCCAAATGCAGACAAGCAAAAATAATAATTTTCCATAAGCTTAAAATTTAATGATAAATATTTCTACAAAAATATATGCAATCATTAAGTAAAAAGCAATAAAAAAAGCAGGGAGAAAATTCTGCCCTGCTTTTTTAGGAGTTGAAATTTCAGATAAAACTATTTTTTCAAAATAGATTTACCGGCATAAACAGCCATATCACCCAATTCTTCTTCAATACGGATGAGTTGGTTGTATTTTGCCATACGGTCTGTTCTTGACATAGAACCTGTTTTGATTTGACCGCAGTTTGTAGCAACAGCAATATCAGCAATTGTTGCATCTTCTGTTTCACCGGAACGGTGAGACAAAACAGCGGTATATTTATTGCGTTGAGCCAAATCAACAGCTTTCATAGTCTCTGTTAAGGTACCGATTTGGTTAACTTTAACCAAAATTGAGTTTGCAACACCTTTTTCAATACCCATAGCCAAGCGTTTCGGGTTAGTAACGAACAAGTCATCACCAACGAGTTGGATTTTGTCACCCAAAGCTTCAGTTAACATTTTCCAACCTTCCCAGTCATCTTCAGCCATACCGTCTTCAATAGAGAAGATTGGGAATTTAGCGCACAAATCTTTGTAGAACTCAACCATTTGAGCATTGGTATAAGATTTGCCTTCGCCTTTCATTTCATATTTACCGTTTTCATAGAATTCGGAAGAAGCAGCATCCATAGCCAAGACAACATCATCACCTGGTTTGAAACCGGCAGCTTTAATAGCATCAACAATAAAAGTCAAAGCTTCTTCAGCAGATTTGAGGTTTGGAGCAAAACCGCCTTCGTCACCAACATTGGTGTTGTGACCGGCAGCTTTCAAATTCTTTTGCAAGGTGTGGAAGATTTCAGCACCCATACGGATAGCTTCACGAACAGAATTAGCAGAAACCGGCATAATCATAAATTCTTGAATATCAATTGGGTTATCAGCGTGTTTACCACCATTCAAGATGTTCATCATTGGAACAGGCAATGTGCGAGCCATAGTACCGCCCAAGTAACGATACAAAGGAAGACCGGCTTCTTCAGCTTGAGCTTTGGCAACAGCCAAAGAAACGGCCAAAATAGCGTTAGCGCCGAGTTTGCCTTTGTTTTCAGTGCCATCAAGATCAATCATGGCTTGGTCAATAGCAATTTGGTCATCAGCATCCAAACCAGCCAAAGCGTCATAAATTTTGTCATTAACATTTTCAACGGCTTTCAAAACACCTTTACCGCCAAAACGTTTTTTATCGCCATCACGCAATTCAACAGCTTCGTGAACACCGGTAGAAGCACCTGATGGAACGGCAGCGCGACCAAAGGCACCGCTTTGCAAAACAACATCTGCTTCAACAGTCGGATTACCACGAGAGTCAATAATTTCTCTAGCGTGAATATCTACAATAGCACTCATTTTTTTCTCCTAATAAATTAAAAAATAGTTCTGGCTATAAAGTGGGGTATTTTAGTCCGAATGTCAAGAGTAAGCGCAAAAATTTCTGCTTTTTTCTTGACATATGTGCAAAAAAAAATACTCTGAAAACACAGATAAATTATTGTTTAACTATTAAAACATAAAGATTATGGAAACAAAAGACAGTGCAAAATTAGAAAAGCTCGGACTGGTAATCATCCTTTGGGCTGTTTGTGTACAAAACTTTTTTGGCACTAATCCAGTTGTCCTATGGATTATCTTGCTTGTGGTATCAGCAATCATGTTTGGTCAAACCCTTCTTACTTATAGCAAAATCAAAAGAAAAGCAAAGGATGAAGGGTATCTTGTCGGTCAAGAAAAAAACATCATGCTTGAAGCCAGACGATACCTTCTTTTGTATTTGGGCTTAATCATCTATTCGGTTGCGTTTTTTCTGCCGGTTGATGCAGAAACAAAAGATACCATAACCAAAGTCGGTGCCTCAATCGGATTTTTGGCGGTGTGCTGGACAGTGGTTTCAAAATCATAGTAAAAAAGCCTTGAAGATAACAAAATCTTCGAGGCTTTTGTGTTATAACAAAAGAAAAAATCTTGTATATAAAAATAATCTTATTACAATTGAAAAAAATGAAGGAGATACAAAAGATGTTTTCAGAAAAATGGCATAGAAGATTTATGGAAGTTGCTTTTTTGGTAGCTTCATGGTCAAAAGATACATCGACCAAAACCGGTGCTGTTGTTGTTGGACCGGACAGAGAAATCAGAGCCACCGGATATAATGGTTTGGTCAGAGGTGTTGATGATGAAAAGCCGGAGCGTATGGAACGCCCCACCAAATATGACTTTTTTGAACATGCGGAAAGAAATGCCATCTATAATGCTTGCTTAACCGGAACATCTTTAAAAGGTTGCGTTTTATATGCCACGCACACACCTTGCACCGATTGCGCCAGAGCCATTATTCAATCCGGAATAAAAATGGTTGTCACCAATCCGTTAGAGAAAAGAGATGATATAAAAGACAAAACCTGGCGCGATAAGTTGGAATACTCACGCCAGATGTTTGAAGAAGCCGGTGTTGAATATATTGAGTTAGAACCTTTAAAATAAAAAAGCAAAGATTATATATTCTCAAAAAACAGAGGAAAAAAATGAAGATTTTAATTGCTGATGATCATATGCTTTTTAAAGATGGTTTGGAACTAAATATAACCCAACAATTTCCAACTGCAAAAATATTTTTTTCAAAAGATTATGCCTCAACGCTGGAACAAATCAGACAAAACAAAGAGATAGAGCTTGTTTTGTTAGATTTGGATATGCCGGATATGCGTTGGGAGAAAGGCTTGCAGAATATCAAAGCAGAAGCTCCGCAAATAAAAATTTTGGTTTTATCTGCCATTGAAGACACACGTGTCATAAAAAAAGCAATGTCAATGGGCATAAACGGATATATCAGCAAAAGATCAGATACCAAACTTTTGTTGGCAACCATAAAATTTATTTTGGACGGCGGAATATATTTGCCTGAGATTTTATTGAAAAAAAATTCTTCTTCTCATGAAAAAGAAGAAAATAAACACATTTTAACCAAACGTCAAAAACAAGTTTTGGATTACATTGCACAGGGTTTGTCTAATAAGCAAATTGCGTTTGAAATGCATATAACCGAGGCAACGGTAAAGTTGCACATCAACGCTTTGTTAAAAACGCTAAAAGCCACAAACAGAACTCAAGCTGTGATAAAGGCTCAGGAAGAAAAATTAATTTAATCTTCAGTAGATATTAAATCCATTGTTTCTTGAATGGTTTTTGCATCATATTTCAAAGGTGTGTTAAACACTTCACCTGTCTGAATTTTTGCTTTGATAGCATCAGGATTGAGCTTATTTTCTTCATCTTTCATAATCAAAGCGTGATTCCATTGAAAACGCGCTTCGTTTTTACGTCCGTTCATCCAATAAGCATCACCCAAGTGGTCAGAAATAATGGGGTTTGAAGCCTCAGCTTCAGTAGCTTTTTCCAAATAAAATACGGCATAATCATATTTTCCGAGTCGATAAAAAGCCCATCCTAAACTATCGGCAATATTTCCGTCTTGCGGAGCTTGATTATAAGCGTCTACCAACATAGAAAAAGCTTGTTCGGTATTCACCCCACGCGTAATCCAACTATATCCCAAATAATTGAGTACGGCATAATGTCTTTGGCTTAAAACAAGAGCTGTTTGAAAATCTTGTTCAGCCAAGTCCCATTGATTATTCTGTTCATAAGAAATACCTCTGGCATAATAAAGAACCCACTTACCTTGATTTTTGTTACTGGTAGCTTCAATAGCTTTGGTATAATAAACAATAGCTTCTTTTGGGTTTCCGTTTAATCTGAGAACATCTCCCAAATCTAAAAAGAGTTGAGGGTTATTGCTTTCAAGCGCAAGAGATTTCATTAATAATTCTGCGCCTTCATAATCATTCATTTGCACAAGATTATTTGCTTTGCGTAGTTGAGCCGTGTAATATGATTCTTTGTTTTTATCAATAGCATCATATTGAGCGTTTGCCTCAACAAACATCTCTCGACTTTCAAGAATATCTGCAAGCAAAAGTCTGGCCAAATCATAATCCGGATTTTCAAAAACAGCCAAGCTGATAAACATATGAGCCAAATCTATGCCCGATTCTCCTTGCCTTAGAGTTGCAGCAATGCTAAAAAAGGCCTCAGCCACACCAATTTGCGGAGAAGAAATGAGTTTTTCTGCCGTATTGGAAGTTTGAAAAGCAACACTATTTAGCAGGCGTTTCATCATATCAGCCAAAGCTCGGTCGTCAGAATATTTTTTAACCAAACCAACAGCCTTTGTCTTTTGATTATTTCTGACATAAAAATTGCTTATAAGCTGCAAGCCACGGAAAGACATTTCAAGTTTTTCTTCATTAACAATGACTTCATAATTTTTCAATGCATTTTTATCATCACCAAAATAATCATAAATCATACCTGCTTGAAAATGATACATGGCTTTAAGAGAAGGTTCTTTTTTAATAATATCAAGTGCTTCAATAGCTTTTTCTTTATGATTTTCTCCGGCATACGTCCATGCAAGGACCAAAGGAGAGATAAAATTTTTATAAATCACGCCGTTTGTTTTTTGCACGGATTTTTGAGCCAAGTCATATTGCGCATTTTTAATTTGATTTGCAGCAATGATGATATATGCAAAATTATTTTTATCACCAAGTTCAATAGCTTTTTGAGCATAAACAGCAGCTTCACTGACGCGTCCTTGAGAAGTTAAAATTAAATAAATGCTATTTAAGAGCTCAATATTATTAGGATCTTTATTGAGAGCTTGAATATAATAGTCAGCGGCATTATTAAAATCACTTCTTAAATGAGCAACGCGACCTGCAATATAAGCTCCGTAGCTGTGAGGCTGGTTTGAGGTAGAAGACAACTCTTTTTGTGTTGCCATGAAAACATCGTTCTTGTGATTAACACAAGAATTAAAAAGACAAAGACCAACACTAAGCATTAAAACGTATTTAAATCTAGACATTTTCATTTCTACCCAAAAAAATTAAAGATAGTTTATAATTTTTTTTATTTGTATTCAACAATATTTTATAATATATCACAGTTAAAGATTAATAAAATTATTGAAAAAAGATTTATCTTATCTAAAATAAGCAACGGTAAAATTAATCAAGAAAATAAAAAAATGCAAAATACTGAAATACAACAATTGTTAGAATGGTATATCACCGCCGGAGTTGAGGAAATTGTCGGCGATTCTCCTTTTGCATTTATGAAAGAAGAAAAGCAAGTTTTACCAATAGCGCAAATAAGATTAGCAAAAGCAGAGCCTATAGTAAATGAAAACAGGCAAGCCACCACCGTATTGGCACAAGCCATGCAAAACGCATGTCAATCAGCCAGAGAAATATGTGCGCAAGCGCAATCGCTTAGTGAATTGAAAGAAAAATTATCTCAATTTGACGGATGCTCACTCAAATTAACGGCAACCAATATGGTTTTTGGAGAGGGTAATGAACATGCAAAAATCATGTTTATAGGAGAGGCACCCGGAGCAGATGAAGATAGAATAGGGCGTCCGTTTGTTGGAAAGTCAGGTCAGCTTTTAGATAAAATGATTGAAGCCATGGGCTTAAAGCGAGAAGATTGTTATATCACCAATGTTTTATCATGGCGTCCTCCAGGAAACAGAACGCCGACAGATGGAGAAGTTGCGGTTTGTTTGCCTTTTTTAAAAAGACAAATAGAGTTGATATCACCCGAATATATATTTTTATTGGGGGCAAGTGCGGCCAATGCGTTGCTCAATATTCCGGATTCAATCTCAAAATTAAGAGGACATTGGTTGGAATATGAAACAGAAAGCAAACAAAAAATAAAAACTCTGGCAAGCTTTCATCCGGCATATTTATTAAGAAACACGGGACAAAAGGCAAAGGCTTGGTCAGATATGTTAAGGCTTAAAAGCAAAATGGAAGAAAAATAAACTTTTGAGCAGAAATTTTGTTGTTATTATTTATAAATTTTGTTGGTAAATAAAATTATAGCGTATATGATGAAGAAAAATAAACTTTTTTAAGGATAAAGAAATGAAAAAAAGCTTTTGTTTGGGTTTGTTAGGTTTGGTAATGCTTCCTTCAATGGCATTGGCACAGTATAATAAACAAGAAGTAATATACAAAATTCATGATATTTCTCCGGTCAAAGAAGACGGAAAAGTTGTTTCTTGTGATTATAGTATAACCTTTTATAATCGTTCTTCTACCATGCTTTCAAATTTATCAATTGAATTACAATGGTTGGATGAAGTTATAGATACTCAAATTAAAAAAGAAAAACAAGAAAAATATGTTGATAAAAAGACCAAAATATCCGGCTATACGGGAAAATCTAAAACAGAGGAATATACAACAAAATCTATCATAAGCAGTTTTGCTGTTCCACCGCTTGCACCTTCAAAACAAATTAGCTTGAAGAGAAATATTCAAACTGATAGATGCTTTTTGTTGATGCAAAAGCCAACATTAAAAGTCACTTCATGTTTGTATAGCGGTCAAAAAAGTGAAAATTCGGCCGGAGTATGTCAAGATATGATGAGATTAATCACCCCTGCAGATGGTGATTATTTTACGGAATTTAAGCCTATTTCATATGATATAGAAAAAAAGCAAATAGAAGAAGAAAATGCTAAAGAGAAAAAAGAAATGGATAAAATTTATAATGATGCTTTGAATTCTATTAATGCAGTGACAGAAGCATTAAGAAATATGAAATAAGGAAGATAAATGAGAGCTCTTTTTTCAATTTTATTGGGACTATTTGTTTTTTTTGCTCCTGTTCAGGCTCAGATGTTAGATTTTGACAGAACAGAAGATAGAAACAGTATTGAAGAAGATAAAATTTTATCAACAGAGCAACCTCAAAGCAAAAAGATATCCACGCCTAAAGTTGACACAAATTTAAATATTACGGAAGAAGAAAAAAAAGAGGTTTTGGATAGATTGGAAAAAGCCAATTTCAGATATTCTGACGGTGCTTTGAAATATAATCCGGTCTTTGATATTCCCCCAACTGAAGATGGCTCAGAGAGGGGAACAACAAGCTTTGTTTCAGCTGATATGGAAAGTGATGATGCTTTTATTTTTATGTATATCAACGCCATCAGAATGGGACGTTCTACAACTTTGGGAACAACGTGTCAGGTTCGTTTTATTTTGGCAAACGGCTTAAACAAAAAAGTTTCAAATGTGAGTGTGAAATTAGTTTGGCCTAAAAATGGCATGGCAAATTTGAGCTTTAATGATATTAATCCAAGTTCAGAAATATATCTTGACTATTTGTTAATGGGACCAAGTTGTTACCAATTAGATAAAATTCCCAATATAGTGGTCAATCGTTGCCGTGTTAAAGGAATGTCTCAGGCAGCATGTGCAGATAAAATACGTTGGTTGTCCAAGACAAAATAAAATGAAAAAAAACTTTATAAATTTATGTTTAGCTTTAGTTTTTTTGACCTTAAATGATGCTTATGCTTTAAGGACGGATGTCATTACATCTAAAATTGCAAAAACAATATATGAACAAAATGATTTAAGCAGCAAAGACATAAAAATATATCAAAATATTTTTCAAAATATCAAACAAGAAAAAATACAAAATATAGATTCAAAAATTGAAAATTTAAGCAGCAAAAGTTTATTAGGTCATGTATTGGCACAAAAATACCTCTCAAAAACCTATAAAACATCAGCGGAAGAATTAAATAATTGGTTGTTAAATTATCCGGATTATCCGCAAGCAGGCAAAATAAAAAGATTATATTATCAAAAAGCCAAAAAAACACCGCCCACATTGAAATATCATCATGCAATGCCAAATACAAATTTAGAAAAAATGAGCTTGGCAGATAAAAAATTTGTATTGAACTCGTATAGTCAATTTAGACGAGCAATCAATAAAGGAAAGACAAAGCAAGCTAAAACAATTTTGCAAAATAAGCGATTTAAAATTTTGGTAAAAAATAAAGATTTGGATTCTCTTGGAACCACACTGGCCATGAAATATTTAACCGACGGCTATATTACTCTGGCGCTGGAGTGGTCGGAAAAATCCTACAAGCGCTCAAAACAAGCAACCTCTGCATGGATAGCAGGGCTTGCCTCATGGCAACTGAAAAAATATAAAAATTCGGCAAAATATTTTTCTGAGATATTAAAAACAAATACAACCGACGAGTGGATGCTTTCTGCCGGTGCATATTGGGCGTATCGAGCATATGATAAATTGGCTAACAAAAATAAAGCATATCAAATGCTGCAAACAGCTTCAAAATATAATAAAACTTTTTATGGAATATTAGCTTCTTATCGATTAAACAAGGCATTGGATTATAATTGGCAAGTATCTTCTTTTGAAAATGATTTTTCTAAACAAGAATATGTTGAAATAATAAAAAACTCTCCAATCATGTCTCGGGTAGTTTTATTAATAGCGGTAAAACAAAAAGATTTGGCTGAGCAAGAATTATTGCATTCTTATAAAAAAATGAATAAGCAGCAACAAGAAATAATCCTCTTTATGGCATATCAATATAAAATGCATAAAGTGGCAATGCAAGTTGCAAAAAATTTAGAAAAACAAAATAGTCAAATTGCATATGATTGGTTGGCTTATCCAGAGCCAAAGTTCAAACCTCAAGGCGGGTGGAATATAAATAAAAATCTTGGCTTGGCGTTTATCAGACAAGAGTCATCTTTTGACAGCAAAGCAAAAAGTCATGCCGGAGCCAGAGGTCTGATGCAGCTTTTGCCTTCTACGGCATATCAAATGAGCAAAGATAAGCGAATTAAAAGAAATAAAGATATTTTATATAATTCTTCATACAATTTAAAATGGGGACAAGAATATATCAGATATTTGTTAGATAAAGATTATATTAAAGGCAATTTATTTTATTTAATGGTTGCTTACAATGCCGGTCCCGGCAATTTATTAAAATGGGAAAAAAAGATAAAATATCAAAATGATCCTTTGCTTTTTATTGAACTTTTGCCAGCTAAAGAAACCAGAATTTATGTTGAAAGGGTTATGGCTAATTATTGGATTTATCAAGCCAAAAATCATCAGAATTTAGTAGGAATCAACAATCTGCTAAAAGGGCGGTGGCCATATATTAAAGATTAGATTTTTTGTTTTTTATTCTTTGTTCTAAATCAGAAATTTTAAGTTTAAGTTGCGCAGAATTAGTTATTTTTTTTGCTTTTTCCAGTTGTTTTTCCGCAACTTTTGTTTGGTTTATTTTTAAGCTATATTCGGCAGCAGCATATTGAGCATAATCAACTTTGTTTTGCAAAGCATAAGTTCTGGACAATAAAATCCAAATTAACGGAATGTCTGATTCAATAACTGCCTGATTAAGATATAAAGCTATGGTATTTAATTCATTAGGGCCAACTTGTGTTTCCAGTGCGGCTTGAGCATAAGCAATCTTAAATAAAGCAGAATCAGGCTTGAGTTTAAGGGCATTCAAATATTCATTTTTTGCCAGCTGAGGAGAACCTGTTTCCATTAAAATTTGAGCTTTTAACTCTCTATAATAAGGATTTTTAGGCGCAAGAGAAATCAACTGATTTAATTTTTGCAAAGAGGCATCTATATCCAACTTTTTGAAATAAGCAATAGCGTGAGCGTATAAAGAAGCCTCATCATTATGATTTAACGGATAAATTCTAAAGGTATATTCAGGCGCTGAAAGAAAAGCTATAAGCTTTGCTTTAACTTTTCCAAACTCATTAACAAGAGCGGCATTTTCAGATTTTTTTTGAGAGAGATGATTTTTTAAGAATGCCAATCTTTCTTGAGTAACAGGGTGTGTTCTAAAATAAGGAATTTCTTCAATTCCGCTCAATTGATTATTTTTTTGAATTTTTTTCATAAAATCATACAAGCCGTTTGTGGGTTGATTGAGCTGTGTCAACAAATTAACGGCACTTTCATCTGCACTTCTTTCTTGTTCGGTTCTATATTGAAAATATCTGTTCATCAAAGAAGATTGTCCGCCCAAGGCAATAGCTGCGGCCACATCACCGTTTCCGCTGGCGGCAGCAGCACCACCGGCGAGTAATAATGAAGCAATATTAACCTTTTGCATTTCTTGCATAAAAATATGTTGAGAAATAAGATGCCCGCCTAAAATATGTCCGGTTTCATGTGCCAAAACACCTTGAATTTCATTAGGTGTATCCGCGGCAATGATTGTGCCGGTATGAATAAAAAGAAAATTACCCTCACTGACAAAAGCATTCAAAGAAGGATCATCAACAATAAAAATCTTATTTTTATTATATGGAATTTGTGCTTTTTTAAAAATAGGTTGTATAATTTTTTGCAGAAAAGATTCCGTTTCTTCATCAGAGATTAAGTTAAGAGCCAAAGCTTGAGGTGAAAATAAAAATAAAAAAACTAATGGCAGTAAAAACTGACCAATTAGTTTTTTTATTTTAATAAAACACAACATGAGACTAGCTTTTAATCAATTTTTTCCACCAAGCCACTTTTTTTGACTTTGTTTCAGTTTCTTCAGCTTTTGTTTCAGAAGCATTTTGCTCATCATCAACACTATCCTCAACATTTGCATCTTTTTTGCTTTGCTCAAAAGCATAATCTGGATTATTTCTTCTGCGGTCTCTTCCTCTGCGATTTCTTCTGTCACGACGGTCACGGCGACGTCTCTCTCGACGTGTTAACCCACCATTTTCATTTTCCTCAGCTTGAGAAGTAAAATCCTCATCGTTTTCAATTATATCCGCATTATCATCTTCAAATTCATCAGCCGGCAGATTATTTTTTTGAGCATCATCATTTTGCTGAATAGACTTAACTTTTTCAATTCTATAATCATTAATATTTTTAATTGAATTGTCTGCAGAAATGATAATATTCATATTGTATTTCTGCTCCAAGTTAAGAAGCGTTTGTCTTTTATGATTGAGAATATGCACGGCAATATTGTCTGGAACAAAGACATTAATTTGAGAAGAGCGGTTTCTGATTCCTTCTTCTTCAATTCCTCTTAAAACAAAGATAGTGCTTGATTCCAAAGTCCTAATCATACCTTGTCCTTGACAATAAGGGCAAACTTGATAATTGCTTTCCATAAAGGAAGAGTGCATTCTTTGTCTTGAAATTTCAAGCAAGCCAAAACAACTCATTTTAGCCACTTGAATACGAGAGCGGTCTTTTTTCAAAGCCTCTTTCATTCTTTTTTCTACGGCATGATTATTGGCCGGATCTTCCATATCAATAAAGTCAACCACAACCAAGCCAGCCAAATTTCTTAAACGCAATTGGCGAGCAATTTCATCACAGGCTTCCAAGTTTGTTTTGAGAGCTGTTTCTTCCAAATCTTTTTCTTTGGTTGCGCGACCAGAGTTTACATCAATAGAAACCAAAGCCTCTGTTGGATTAATCACCAAATATCCACCGGATTCGAGCTGAGCCGTAGCCTCGTGCAATTTATCAAGCTGAGCCTCAACCTGAAAGCGTTGGAACAAGGGCATATCATCATTGCGATAAAGCTTAATTTTTTTCACATTATGCGGAGAAAGGATTCTAACAAAATTTTTAGCCGTCTGAAAACCTTCTTCTCCGGCAACCAAAACCTCTGAAATATCTTTGGTATAAATATCTCTTAAGGCTCTTTTAATTAAATTTCCTTCTTCATGAATCATGCAAGGAGCTTTATTTTTGAGAGCGGCCAAGCGAATAAGATTCCAACTTCTAATAAGATAATTATAATCTCTGACAATATCCGCTTTGGTTTTTTCTTCACCGGCGGTTCTGACAATCAAGGACATATCTGTTGTTAAAGGCAGTTCTTTAACAATGGCTTTCAAGCGTTTTCTGTCAGACACATTGGTAATTTTTCTTGAGACACCGCCGCTTTTAATACGATTAGGCATCAAAACGCAATAACGACCGGCTAAAGAAAGATAGGTGGTTAAAGCAGCACCTTTGTTTCCGCGTTCTTCCTTCACAACCTGAATAAGTAAAATTTGTCCTTCTTTAATCACATCTTGAATTTTACTGCTATGATACAATTTTCTGGCACGAAGGAGCTTTCTTTGTAATTCAAAATCAATTTCTAATTCATCATCATCGTCATCATCATCTTGTTCATTTTCAAAATCATCATTATCATCTTGGCAAAAAGAAGATGTGCTATTTTTGATGTTATAAGTGTTTTGCTCATTTTCAGCTTCAGTATCGGCAGCGTCATCATCTTGAACTTTGTCTTCTTGCAGAACACTTTCTTCTGCCAAAACTTTAAGCTCTTCTTTCTTTTTGCGGATTCTTTTTTTTGCGGCGCGTTTTTTCAAGGGATGTTTTTTTCCTGCTTCTTCAACTTCGGCAGCAATTTCTTCATCCGTAATTTTTTCTTCAGCTTCTTCCAATTTTTGAGCTGGTGTTTTTTTGCGGCGTGTTTTCTTTTCTGTTTTTGCAGGCAAAGGTTGTTCAACGGCTTCTTGTTGACTTAGCGTTGTTTCAGAAGCTAAAGTATTTTCTTCTGTGTGAGCATCAACCAAAACATTCCCTGTGTCAGATTCTTTTTGTTCAACATCTTCACATAAAGTCTGATTTTCAGATATTTGAGGTTCATCAGCAGATTCTTGAGTGGTAATATCTGCTTGTGCATCAGCAGAAGAAGTGCTTTGTTCAGATTGAAGAGATTTTTCTTCTTCCAAAGCCTGAGCTTTGGCAAGTTCTTCAGCTTTGGCTTGTTCTTCTAATTTTTTTGCATAAGCTGCGGCTTTTTCTGCTCTGATACGTTCTCTTTCAGCTTCTCTATCTTTGAGAGCTTGTTTTTTTGCTTCAATAATTTCGTTAACTTCTTTGTCAATGGCATCAATTTGTTCTTGAGGAAGATTATAATAATCGGGATGGATTTCTCCAAAGGCAAGAAAACCATGCTTATTTCCGCCATAATCAACAAAGCAAGCCTGCAAAGAAGGTTCCACCCTCATAACTTTTGCCAGATAAATATTTCCTTTGATTTGTTTTCTATGGCAAGTTTCAAATTCAGCTTCTTCAAGCTTGTTACCATCAATAACAACAACTCTTGTTTCTTCTTCCTGAGTGCTGTCAATCAGCATTCTTTTAACCATAATATAATAACTCCAACCGATTGCCTAAAGGCAAAAAATTATACCTCACCGGAAAGAGTCCGCGAAGATTTTTCATCTGGCGTCAAAACACCAAGAGGGAAACCCCAATAAAAAATAATCTTTATATGCAAGACCAAACTCTCAAATGCTTTTCTCTAAACAGCCTTGCAAAAGGAAACCATCCGGTCAAAACTTTTCATTTATTTGTGATGAATATGAATATATAAGTAAGCCTCTTTAATTTTTATTTTTTTGCTTTGGGCGATGTCATTTTCACATTCAACAAATTTAAGATATACAAATTCTTTTAAAACACAACATAATTTATTTAGTTCTTGCGATATTTTTTTTAAGAGATTAGTAATAAGTAGCCGTTATACTAAAAAGATAAGAGGAAAAGTGCAAAAATGGAAACAAACAAAATAAATAAACGAGCAAATATTTATTGCCGAATGTTTTTGGCAATATGCTTTGTTGTGTTTTTTTGTTTTGGTTTTGTAAAGCCTTTATCTGCCAATATAAATTCTATGAGAATAGGGCAAGGGGTAGGAAGTGTTCGCTTGGTGTTTGACGCCTCTTCAAAGTTTGATTATAAAGTTTTTTTATTAAGTGATCCAAAGCGTTTAATAATTGATACTCAAAATGTGAAGGTTAACCCCAAAATAGTCAATCAGCTCGGACAAAATGCTTTTTTGAGCAACCCGCGTTTGGGTACGGTTGGTGTTGATGATGTTAGAATAGCGTTTAATTTAAAAAAGCCGGCAATTATCAAAAAAGCATTTTTATTGGCGCCGCAAAGTAGTTTTGGTTGGCGCTTTGTTATTGATTTGGAATTGGTTTCAGAAAGAGAGTTTGCATCAAGATTGGGCAGTTCTCACGCATTGACAAATGATAATTATAAAGAGAGCAAAGTTGCGGAAAAAGCATCTAAAAACAAGCAATACATCAAAGAAAATGATAATCAGAAAAAAATAATTGTTCTAGACCCCGGACACGGAGGTCATGACCCCGGAGCAATAGGATATTCTGGCGTTTATGAAAAAAACATCACTCTCGCAATGAGCAAAGAGCTAAAAGCACTTTTGGATAAGACCGGAAAATATAAGGTTTATTTAACTCGTAGCACAGATAAATTTATTCCGTTAAGAGACAGAATAAAAATTGCGCGCAAATATAATGCCGACTTGTTTATGTCAATTCATGCAGATAGTGCCAAAAACAGAAGCGCAAAAGGTTTGTCCGTGTACACATTGTCTGAAACCGCATCAGATAAGGAAGCAGCCGCTTTGGCAGAAAGAGAAAACAAAGCGGATGTTATTTCCGGTTTGGATTTGGGACAACATTCAAAAGAAGTATCCGATGTGTTAATTAACTTAGCGCAAAGAGAAACCATGAACCGTTCTTCCGAATTTGCCGGTTTTATGGTTCAGGAAATGAAGAAGAAAGTAAAATTAGTTTCAAACACACACCGTTTTGCCGGATTTGCCGTCTTAAAAGGTCCGGATATTCCGGCAGTTTTGCTTGAAATCGGATATCTATCTAACAGGCAGGAAGAAAAACAGTTGCAACAAAAATCTTATCGCAAAAAGTTAGGAGAGGCAACTGTTAAAGCTATTGATAGATATTTTGATAATATGCAGCATGCCTCTGTTTTCTAAAATTCAAGGCTTTGTATAAGTTGCAAATTTTTTTTTGCTTTTTATATAAAATGTTTTATAAATTCAAAACATACGTATAGACAATCATTTATCTTATAAATATAAAAGGGGTCAAATGCTCAAAACTCTCTCGTCTTTAATCAGTGCGTGTTTTTTCTTTGCGGTTATTGCATTTGTTTTAATCATTAGCTCATTATGGGAATATGCGGAGCAACTGCCGGATTATCATCAGTTAGCAAAATATGAGCCGGCCGTTACCACGCGTTTATATGCCGGAAACGGACAATTGCTCAAAGAATATGCCAGTGAAAAGCGTCTTTTTGTTCCTGTAAGCAAAATGCCCGAAAGGTTAAAACAGGCATTTATATCAGCAGAAGATAAAAATTTTTATCATCACTCAGGCGTAGATATATTTGGTATAATCAGAGCAATCATAAGCAATATTCAAAATATTGGTTCAGGAAGACGTCCGGCAGGAGCCTCTACAATCACGCAACAAGTAGCTAAAAACTTTTTGCTATCTTCAGAGCTGTCTTATACCAGAAAAATAAAAGAAGCAATTTTGGCAATGCGTATGGAACAAGCATTTACCAAAGAACATATTTTAGAATTATATTTAAATGAAATATATTTAGGTAACCGTTCATACGGTGTTGCTGCAGCGGCATTAAATTATTTTGGTAAACCGTTGGATGAATTGGAAATTGAAGAAATGGCATATTTGGCAGCATTGCCCAAAGGTCCAAATAATTATCATCCGATTAAAAAGTATGATGCGGCTGTTGCGCGCCGAAATTGGGTCATTGACAGAATGTTTGAAGAAGGCTACATCACGGAAGAAGAGGCCGAAATTGCTAAAAGCAAACCGCTTAAAACAATTAACAGAAACAAACAGTTTATTGATGATGCGGAATATTTCAGCGAAGAAGTTCGCCGAGAGGTGAGTGAAAAATTTGGCAAAGAAGCATTGTATGAGGGTGGTTTAATTATCAGAACGACCGTTGACCCCAAGTTGCAAAAAATTGCGACCAAAGTCTTTCGTCAAGGAATTGAAGAATATGATATAAAGCATGGTTATCGAGGTGCTTTGAAAAATATTGATATCAATGCAGATTATATGGAAGAATTGCAAAAGATTGATATGCCCAAAGGTGCTAAAGAAAATTGGCAGTTGGCCATAGTGTTGTCTTCAGATGTTAATAAAGCCATTATTAAAACGCAAGACGGCAAAGAAGGAGAAATTCCCTTATCTTTAGTTAAATGGGCAAGAAAGACCTTGAAAAATCAAGGAATTACAGATGAGCCAAACTCTGTTGCAAAGGTGTTGCAAGCCGGGGATGTTGTTTTGGTTGAAGCTGTTTCAGAGCAAAAGCAAAAATCCAATAATTTGGGTGAGAATAGTTATTATTTAAGACAAATTCCCAATGTTGAAGGCGCATTGGTTGCTCTTGCCCCACATACCGGAAAAGTTTTGGCAGCCGTTGGTGGGTATGATTTTGAGAAGTCTCAATATAACCGAGCCACACAAGCCTATCGTCAGACAGGTTCTGCATTTAAGCCAATAGTTTATTTAGCCGCGCTTGAAAATGGTTATTCACCGAATGATTTGATTTTGGATGCACCGTTTATTTTAGATCAAGGTCCCGGAAAGCCCAAATGGAAACCGGATAATTATTCCAAAAAGTTTTATGGTTTGATGACTTTGCGTCAAGGAATAGAAAAGTCCAAAAATTTGATGACGGTTCGCTTGGCTCAAGATTTAGGAATGGATAAAGTTTCTGAATATGCAAAAAAACTAGGCGTTAATGATAATTTACCGCATTTATTATCCATGTCATTGGGGGCGGGAGAGACCAGAGTGATTGATTTGGCCAAAGCCTATGCCGTTATAGTCAATGGCGGAAAAAACATTCAACCTTATTTTATTGAACAAATTCAAGACAGATACGGAAGAGATATCTTAAAACAAGATAAAAGAGCATGTTTGGATTGTAATGTTGATGCATGGGGAGAAGGCAAAGAAATTCCGCAATTGGAAGATGTGAGAGAGCAGATTGTTGATCCCTTGAGCGCATATCAAATGACCAGCATTTTAGAAGGCGTTGCCGTAAGAGGTACCGGAGCCAGATTAAGATCAATCAAACATCATTTAGGCGGCAAAACCGGAACATCTAACGATTCGCAAGATGCATGGTTTGTTGGTTTTTCTCCAGACTTGGTTGTAGCGGTATATATTGGCTTTGATTCACCGAGAACTTTGGGTCGATATGAGACAGGAGCATCAGCAGCATTGCCGATATTTAAGAATTTTATGGAAGAGGCACTGAAAAATCAGCCGGATATTCCGTTTAGAATTCCTACCGGAATCAAGCTTGTCCGCATTAATTATGATACGGGAAGACCTGCAACACCGCAAGATACAACAGTGATTATAGAAGCACTTAAACCGGATTATTCTTTTGATCAACAAAAACAAAGAGTAATCAATGGTCAATCCGCCGGTGAAGATGATGCACAAACACCCCCGCAAGATGATGCTTATCAGACAAGCGAAGATAGTGATTTTATGATGGGAACAGAATATTAAGGATAAAAAAATGAGAGCAGAAATACTCACACTTATAGATGAAATAAAGCAATCTTTAGAATTGCTGAGGAGGTCTCTTTGACTATGATAACTCTGTATTAAGATTGGAAGAGTTAAACGCATTGTCATCAGATGCCAATTTGTGGAATGATCCGCAAAAAGCACAAAAATTAATGACAGAAAAGACCAATTTGGAAGATGGTTTGCACCATTATCAAGAAATGGAAAAAAATTGGCAAGAGAGCAAAGATTTGGCAGAACTTGCTGATATGGAAAATGACGAGGCCTTGCTTGATGATGTTGAAGCGCAATTAACAAAGCTCAAAGAACAAACCAAAAGAGGAGAGCTGGAAGCCCTTTTGTCAGGAGAAGTGGATAAAAATGATACTTTTTTAGAAATTCACTCAGGCAGCGGCGGAACAGAAGCTCAAGACTGGGCAGAAATGTTGCTTAGAATGTATACTCGTTGGGCAGAAGCACACAAATATAAGGTTGAATATATTGAAGAAGAAGAGGGCGATGTTGCCGGCTTAAAATCTGTAACCATCAAAATCATTGGGCATAATGCCTATGGATGGCTCAAGTCAGAAACAGGTGTGCACCGCTTGGTGAGAATATCTCCGTTTGACAGTGGTGCCAGAAGACACACGAGTTTTGCTTCTGTTGGCGTATATCCGGTGATTGATGATACAATTAATATAGAGGTAAATGAGGCAGATTGTCGCATAGATACATATAGAGCTTCGGGAGCCGGCGGACAACACATTAACAAAACAGATTCTGCGGTAAGAATAACGCATATACCAACCGGAATAGTTGTTCAGTGCCAAACGCAAAGATCTCAGTTCCAAAACAAAGAAGCAGCATGGAATATGCTCAAAGCCAGATTATATGAGATTGAATTAAAAAAACGCGAAGCAAAAGCAGAAGAAATGAGAGAAAACCAAGGCGACAACGGTTGGGGATATCAGATTCGTTCATATGTTTTGCAACCATATAAATTGGTTAAAGATTTAAGAACGCAAGTAGAAACTTCAGACACCAAAGCCGTTTTGGACGGAGACATAGATTTGTTTTTGGCCGCATCATTGGCAGCAAAGGTCGGATAAAATGAAAAAAATGGGAGCAAGGGCATACCGCCTGCACAAAATTGTAGATTTTATCGGTGTTATATTTTTAGCACTTTTTCTGCTGTTTTTATGGCAATTGTACCGTGGTCCCATTGCTGTTCCATTTTTAAAACCATATATTGTCAAGGCGCTTAATCATGATGACAGTGCTTATCAAGTAGATGTAGAGAGTGTGAATATTGAACTGGTTCGCTCAATTAAGCCATTAAAAATCATTGCCAATAATGTCAAATATAATAAAGCGGACGGGCATATCAGTATTACAGCGCCAAAGACAGCTTTGTCTTTCAGCATAAGAGCTTTGTTAAGAGGAATTATTGCGCCCAGTTCAATAGAAGTAGAAAAACCAACAGTTTATGTTTTTAATAATTATGGCGTTGAAAAACAAGATAAAGAAGAAGTTAATCAGAAAAAACTAAAATATTATTTTGATGGTTTTGAAGAATTTTTAGAAAGATTTAATTCTGAAGATAAAACATATCCGGAGAGTTATATTAATGATATTTCCATCAAGAATGCTTCGGTAGAAATTCATGAAGTAGATTTGGGAAAAAAATGGGCCTTTTCAGATTTAAATTATGATTTTGAAAGAAATTTTACCAATATAGAAAGTCGTTTTAATGCATTAATAAAAAACAACGGCAGAGAAGCTTCAATTGGATTAGATGCGCAATATAGACCAATGAAAAATAAGTTGGCAATGCAACTTTATTTTTCAGAAGTTTATTTGAACGATATTATAGAAAATATTTTTGCAGAAGAAAAGACCAAGTTTCCGGTTAATATAGAAGCTCCGCTAAATGGTAAGTTAGATATTTTAATAAATTTTGCCGAGATTTTAAAAAATAAAGAAGATATTACACTGGCATTAGATAATGCCATAGAAAAAATTCGTTTTCAGTTTGAAGGAGGCAATGGTGTAGTCCGTTTTGCAGAGAGTAAGGAGTTTGATTATAAAATAAACGGTTTGATGATAGAAGGTGATGTAACAACGGATTTAAACAATTTAAGCATTGCTCAGGCAGATTTTGATTTAGGAACACAAAAAGCAAAAGTAGATATTGGAATAAGCGGTTTGAGAGATTTTTTGCTCAAAGGACAAAGTAATAACCTAAAAATGCAATTAAAGACGCATATAGATTCATTGAAATTTGATGAATTATATAATTATTGGCCAAGATACGCCGGAACAGATGCTTGGGATTGGTGCAAAGAAAGTTTGTTTGGCGGAGAAATCAAAAATGCAAATTTCAGTTTTGAGTTTGCCTATGCACCCAAAAGTAAGCAGATTGAATTTCAAAAATTAGACGGCAAGGGTGATATTGCGGATGTTTCCTTAGATTATCTGACCGGAATGCCTCGTGTGACCAACATGTATGGTACGGCATATTTCAGCAATGATACAATTAAGATTGATTTTGACAAAGCTGTTTCAGACAATGTGTTGGTCAATAGCGGATATGTTAAATTATATGATTTAGATAAATATAATAATTATGCCGAAATTGATTTGGATATAGAGTCAAGTGTGACAGATGCTTTGCGTTTGATTGATCATAAGCCCTTAAATTATGCAACAGAAATGGGCATAAAACCCGATGCTATTTCCGGAGATGCTAAGACCAAGCTCAATCTGAATTTTGAAATAAAACAAGATTTATTACCAGAAGAGGTGAAAGTTAAAGTCAATTCAGAGATAGCAAATGTCAAAATTCCAGATGTTATAGATAAGAAAAATATACAGGCATCAAAGCTTAATTTGTTTGTTGATAATAATGGTTTATTGGTTGAAGGAGATGCCACATTAGACAATATTCCAATCAAATTGGTATGGAATGAAAATTTTGCCAACAAATTATATCAAAGTAAATATAACATCAGCTTTAAATTTGATGAAAAAGTCAAAAAACAAGCCGGAATTACAAGTGAGTTTGTTAATGCGCCTTATATAAACGGAGATGTTTATGTAGATGCCATAATCACCAAATTTGATGATAAAAATATCAGAGTTGACGTGGTTGCCAATATGCAAGAAGCAGATGTTGATTTTTCATTTTTGGGCTTAAGGAAAAGAAAGTCAGAAAAAGGAGAGGCAAAGGTATCATTGGATTTTAATCAAGGAAAATTAAAATCTGTTTCCAATTTTGGTTTTGCAAAAAAAGATTTTAATTTATTTGGCAAAATGGATATAGATTCGCAAGGCAAAATAAAACTAATTGATATTTCTGAGATTAAAGCACCCAAAACAAATGCCAAAGCAAAAATAGAATTTGCCAATACCAAAAAGCAAAAAATCAAGATTACCGTTTCCGGAAACAGTTATGATTTATCAGAGTTTTTTGCAAAAGATGAACCGACGGTTACGGCTGACGGTAAGAAAAACACAGGTGTAAAAGAAGATGAAGACGCTCTGGAAAAAGTGACAGATACGGATATCTTCATTGCGGTAAATAATTTATGGACCAATGAATATGTTTCAATGAAAAATTTTGCCGGTTCGGCAAAGTTACGTTATGGTATCGGAATTGAAGAAATGCACTTAATCGGAAATTTTGATTCTATTCAGAAAAAATTTCTGAAATTGGATTATTCCCCCAGACCAAATAAAGAATATCTTTTAGCCATAGACAGTAATGATGCCGGAGCAGCCTTAAAGTTTTTGCGCGTATCAGATAACATGAAGTCAGGAAAATTAAGCATTAATGGCAAAAGAGACAAATCTAAAAAGTTTATTGGTCATGGACAAATAAGAGATTTTAGCATGCAAAACACACCGGTTTTGGCCAAATTATTAACAGTGGCATCATTCAGCGGAATGGTAGATATGTTAAGGGGAGAGGGAATAACATTTTCTCACTTTGATTTGCCGTTTTCTTATCAAAATCAAATATTGAGTTTTAATGAAGGAAAAGCTTTTGGTAATGTGATGGGAATAACCATCAATGGAGATTTCAACCGCAATACGGAAGAATTAAATATTAAAGGTGTGATTGCGCCGGCATATAGTTTGAACAATTTGATAGGAAAAATACCGGTTGTCGGCAATTTATTAAGCGGAAAAGACGGCACGGTATTTGCAGCCAATTATACAATCGGGGGCAATTTAGATAATCCTGATATCAGTATCAATCCATTATCAGCCTTAAGCCCAAGTTCACTCAAAGATTTATTTTCTTCAATTTTTGGAGCAAAAGATGAATAAGAAAATAATAAAAATTGGTTTAGATTTTCATGGCATAATAGATAAATATCCTCAATATTTTGCCAAGTTCAGTCAAATTGCCAAAGAGCAGAAAATAAAGATATATGTGATAACCGGTGGTCCGTATGAAGTTGTGCAGAGCTATTTGAAAGAACATCATATTTATTATGATGAGATATTTGCAATTTTAGATTTTTATGAAGCAAAGGGAGCAGTTGAACATTTTTCCAATGGGGAATATAAAGTTCCGGAAGATTTATGGAACAAGGCCAAAGGAGAATATTGCCAAAAGCATGGAATCAACATTCATATAGATGATAGTCAAGAATACAAAGAATGGTTTACCACGCCGTTTTGCATTTTTGATAAAGAAAACAAGCAATGCAGCATCACAAACAATTTAGGGGTTGATTTTAGTCAAACACCGGAAGAAGCCATTAAACAGATTCAAAAAATTTCACAAATACAAGTTATTCAGGCTTAACAAACATATTCAAAATAGCTTGTTTTCTTTTTTCATTCAATTTAGCTTCTGCTTTGAGCGTGATTTTTTCTTGAGCGCGCAATCTGGCAATTTTGGCAGTTTCTTTCAAGCAGGTTCTATCATAAGATAGAGCAATTTGCTCAATTTCATATTCAGAAGGGAGCATATTATATTTATTTTCTAAATTTTTTAATTTTTCATCACTCAAATTGAGAAATTTTTTTATATTCAAGACGCGCTCCTATTGACTAATCCAAACGATTCTATTTAAGCGAATGATATCAGAAATCAAAATATTTTCTTCATCATTAGTGGGATTATACACATCGCAAACCACAAGTTTGGAAGGAGTTCTTCTAATAAATTCTTTAATCAAGACCTGATTATCTTTAGTAAAAATAAGGATTCGGTCAGCTTTTCTAATATCAGAATTTTGAGCCACAATCATTGTTGTTCCGAAGCGATAGATAGGTGCAAATGCATTGCAATCAATTTCAATGGCATATAAAGATTCTCTAAATTCTGGAAATAAAATCTTTGCCCAAGATTGAATTGGTAAGTTATCAGTATTTGAAAGGTTGAGCTCTGAGAGCTGAGAGAGTTTAATAAAAGGGATAGAAGAGCTTTCTTTTTCATCTTCATCAGAACTAAGAGCATAAAATTGTTCAAAAGACAGGCCAAAAATTTCTAACAGACGATTAATACTGTCAAGAGAGGGCCATCTTTGTTTGCCATCTGGTCGAAGTCTTTTGCTTTTATTAAAAGTTGTGGCGTCCAGACCGGCGCGCTTGGCTAGTCCTGAAGGTGAGAGACCGTGTTTTTCCGCCAACTTATCAACAGCATTCCAAATATTTTCATATTTCATTTTTTTTACTTTCTAAAAGGGGTTAAGGCATTTTTTCTCATCATAACCTAAAATGAAATAGGAATCAATTCTTTTTTGTGTTGAAATTCCTACAACCATATGTATAAATCATTATGGTTAATATTTAGTTAATTGTGTTTATGGGAAGTTAGGGAAAATGAGGGAATATTATGAACCGTTTGAAAGTGCAGAAGAAGTATGGTTTTGGTTTTGCAGTTCTTTGTTAGCAAGAGGAGATGGTTTGCGGTCCAGAACTGATTATTGCGGAAAACCAAGATGTTGTGAAATTTCAGACATTTATCGTATAATTAAAAGGATGAAAAGGGCACATCATTTAAGCCAACGTCATTTACGTGTTATGACACAATGGGGAGAAAAACAACTTTCACCATGGTATGATAAAAGAGCAAAAAGAAGCGAAGTCAGACTTTGGGAAGAAGGTTTATCAAATTTTGAAATATATTTAAGATATTATAATATGTTGTGAGGGCAGAGATGTATAATTGCGGTTTTAAACAAGAATATATTCAAAAAGTTTATGTAGTTTTTGTTGATAATACAAGCCTTTGGTGGTTAAAGTTTTTAAAAAAAGGGTTTAGACATTGTTATATTATTTTTCAGTTAGGAAACAATCCACAACTTTTAATAGAATTAAATCCTATGTCGAATCAGCTTTATATGTTTAAGCATACATCGCATTTAGGGTGTGATTATATTTTTCATTTAAAACAACAAGATAACACAAAAATAATTTCTATAAATATAAAGCAGGCAGAATTAAAAACAGCTCCGATTGGAGTTTTTAGTTGTGTAGAATTTGTAAAAAGAGTCTTAGGAATACATAGTTTTTGGCTGTTTACACCATTTCAATTATATAAATTTTTAACAAAAACTAAAAATAGTAGGAAAAAAGTCTTGACAAATGATTTTTTTTAATTTATAAGCAAAATATCACTTGCTCGTAGTGTATCTAAATCAAAGCTCCGTTACGGAGCTTTTTTTGTAGGATTATGGATATGCCGACCAAAAAGATAAAAAACTTAAAAACATTAAAAGACAAATTAAAAAAATATTTACCGCAAAAGATTTCGGAGGTGATAACAAGTTACGAAAATTTTTCAGAAAAACAAGCTCCAGATGATGCCAAAGGTTTTAGTGCGCATCACAGCGCGTGCAAAGCAGCCGTTGTGCATGCAGAAACACTGTTAAAACTTGCGCGTTGGACGGAAGATGAAAATTTAGAAACTTCAGCATCAACCAAGCAAGACGATTGGCTTGTTGATTGGTTGAATGAGGCAAAACAAGAGGAAGAAGAGGATGCAGAAAACTGATTTGAAAAAAATCAGTTTTTTTAATTTTGTATTTATATGGATGAAAATGCAAAACTTAAAAATACCCAAGCATCAAAAAACAATTTTGAAATGGCTTGAGAAATTATATTTGGATGACCTAAAAAAATATGGTTTGTTAATGTCATTTCGAAATTCGGGCAAGTCAACCATTGTGGGGTTGTTTTGCGCTTGGGTTTTGTATTATCGTCCGGAGACCAGAATTTTGGTAATGGCGGCAGATCATGCTCTGGCCAAAAAAATGGTAAGAAACGTAAAACGCATAATAGAACAGCATCCGCTGACCAAAGTTTTGAAACCGCAAAAACTTGAACAATGGGCATCTGATCAATTTACCATAAATCGGCCGCAAGAGTTAAGAGACCCATCCATGCTGGCAAAAGGCTTAGGCGCCAACATAACGGGCTTGCGCGCAGATTTAATTATTTGTGATGATGTGGAAGTGCCGAGAAATTCGGATACTTTGGCCAAAAGAGAAGATATGCGGGCAAAATTAGAAGAGCTGGATTATATTTTAACACCGGAAGGAATGCAATTATACATCGGCACACCGCATAGTTTTTATACAATTTATCAGGTTGCTTATGATGACAAAAAGCCGGAAACAGAGCCGTTTTTATTAAATTTTGAAAAATTAGAAATTCCAATTTTGGATAAAGATGGACATTCTGCTTGGCCGGAAAGGTTTAGTGAAGAAAAAATAGCTTCAATCAGAATGCGTTCGGGAGAAAATAAGTTCTTATCGCAAATGATGTTAAAGCCGGTCAATTTTTCTGAAAGCATTCTTAATCCGGATTGTTTGAAAAAATATCAGGCCGAAATAAGCTTAGTTTCTTCCAACAATCGAGATTATTTGAAAATCGGTGAGCAAAAAATGGTTTCAGCCTCTTGTTGGTGGGATCCGTCTTTTGCCTCCAAAAAAGGAGATAATTCGGTTGTGGCTTGTGTTTTTACCGATGAAAACGGCCATTATTGGCTGCATGATTTGGAATATATCAAAATACAAGATGAAGTTTCTGAAAATAGAGCAACCAAGCAGTGTGAAAAAGTGGCAGATTTTTTAAGACGCAATTATTTATCTTCCATTCGGGTAGAAGCCAATGGTATCGGTAAATTTTTGCCTGGCATATTAAAACAGGTTTTGGCGCAAAACAATATGCGTGTTTCGGTTTTAGAGGCTTATTCTTCAACCAACAAAGCAGAAAGAATTTTATCAGCTTTTGAAGTTTTGTTGGCGGAAAAAGCCTTAAACGTGCATCAAAAAATTTGGGCAACTCCGTTTATTGAAGAAATGAGAGAATATACGCCCGATGGTAAAACGCATGATGATGCGTTAGATGCTGTGGCCGGTTGTCTGAGTGCAGAACCTGTCAGATTACCGATAATATTTGCCGATAAAAAAGCAGACAAACTTTTTTCATGGCGCGGTGCGGATAAAGTATTTTCGGCACAAACAAATTTTGAAATAGAATAGGTGTAAGATGTTTAATGAATTAACCAATTGGATAGCAATGGTTGAGATACCGATATTCGCCGCCTTGTTTCGGTTGGTAGGAAAAAACAAACAAGAGGCAGAAAACGGAATATCAGGTTTGACCAAAGCACATAATCAACATATATCCGTATTAAAAGATTCAATTGCAGATTTCAAGCTTCACGTTGCCAGAAATTATGTTTCGGTAACATATTTGAAAGATGTTGAAAACCGCCTGACCAATCATTTATTGCGGATTGAAAAGAAACTTGACGGAGTAGGAAAAAATCAATGACGGACTTAACAACGGATATCCTTGCCAAAACCATTTACGGAGAAGCAAGGGGAGAAACCATCAGCGGGCAAGAAGCTGTGGCGAATGTGGTCTTAAACAGACTAAAATTCAGTCAAAAAAGAAAAAGATATTGGTGGGGAAACACAATTGCCGAGATTTGTCAGAAATCTCGGCAATTTTCTTGCTGGAACACAGATGACCCGAATTATCAAATTATCTTAAGGGTTAATGATGATAATCCGATTTATCTTGTTTGCAAAAGAATAGCGCAAAGAGCCATTGCCGGTTTGCTTAAAGACAACACGCATCAAGCAACGCATTATCATACCAAATATGTGCGTCCGGCTTGGTCAATCGGCAAAATTCCTTGCGCTGAAATTGGCACTCATATTTTTTATAATGATGTGGAGAAATAAATGATTGTAAAAATATTAAGCAAATTTGGCTTGCCTTTTTTAATAAAAATTGTCCAATCCGGATTAGAAAAATTGGGAAGCAGTGTGGCGCAAAATGCCAATCAAGCTTTGGGCAATGTGCAAAAGGCAATCAGCACGCAAGAAATCAGCAATTCAGAGCTTGAGGAGGCCAATCGTCATTTGGAAAAAATGCAAGAGCTTGAAAACGAGCTGGATACAAACACGCTCAATTCTATTCATGAGATTATGAAACAAGAATTAAGCGCAGAAGATAAGTTTGTACGTTTTTGGCGTCCGGCATTTGGATATTCAGTGGCGCTTGCGTGGTTATTAACAATGGCCACCGTGTGTTATGTGGTTTTGGCACAATATCAAAATGCCGAGCAAATAATCAACGCTTTGGTTGAAACAACTTCTTTGTGGAGCGTGGCTTTGGGTGTGTTAGGTTTACAGGTCGTCAAAAGCACGCAAGAAAAAACACCGCCCTCACAAAGCAAAATGATATCAAAAATCGTTAATAAAATTAAGTAAAAGCTCAGAAATTTTTTCTGAGCTTATTTTTTTTGAAAGGAGGAAAAATGGGAGGAATTTTTAGTAGTGAACCCAAAATAAAAGTGGTTGAAGATACGTCTGCCAAAGATGCTGAAGAAGCAAGAAAAGAAGCTTTGGCGCGCCAAAGAAGAGGAATGGAAAGCACCATTCATACTTCATATAACGGTCTTTTTGACACAAAAAACAGAGATTTGAGCAGAAAAAAACTGTTGGGAGAATAACATGGACAACAAGATAGAAAAGCTAATCAAGCGATATCAAAAAGCCATTGAAAGAAAACTTCAATGGGAGCCCCATTGGCAAGAATGTTATGAATATGCTTTTCCGCAAAGAGAGACTTCTTGTTTGAATAATTATCAAAATTATGAAGGTAGCAAAAAGAATGTGCATTTATTTGATGCCACGGCTCCTGATGCAGTTGACCAACTGGCATCATCTCTTTTGGCAGAATTAACCCCGCCATGGGCAAAATGGTTTGGCTTAAAAGCCGGAGCCGAGCTTTCGGGAGAAGAAGCCAATCAGGTATCAGAAACCTTAAATAAAACTTCAGAAGTGATGCTCCAAAATTTTGAGCATTCAAATTTTGCGGTCGAAATTCATCAATGCTATTTAGATTTAATAACGGCAGGAACAGCTTGTTTAATGTTTGAAGAAGCACCTTTGGGAGAAGCATCAGCATTTCAATTTACGGCAATTCCGTTAAGAGAAATTGCTTTTGAAGAGAGTTATGACGGCAAAATTGATACCACTTTTCGCTGCTCAAAAATCAAAATCCCCGAAATTCAAGTCAGATTTTCAGAGGTGGTGTTGCCTGAAAAGTGGCAACGATTGGCCAAAGATACACCGGATTATCAGTTAAGCTTGATTGAAGCCGTTATTCCTAAAAAAGATAAATTCGGCTCATCTGGTTATGAATACACGGCTTTTGTTTGGGATGAAAATTCTGGTATTGAAGACAATGTGATTTTGAAAGAAGGAACATTTGCCACATCACCTTTTATTAATTTTCGCTGGCTCAAAGCTCCGGGAGAAATTTATGGTCGTTCTCCGGTAATGAAAGCTTTGCCGGATATTAAAACCGCAAACAAAGTCGTGGAGCTGATTTTGAAAAATGCGTCCATTTCCGTAACCGGTATTTGGCAAGCAGATGATGACGGCGTCTTAAATCCGGCAAATATCAAGCTGGTACCGGGAGCAATTATTCCCAAAGCGGTTGGCTCAAAAGGCTTAACCCCATTGGAAGCCCCCGGAAAATTTGATGTATCTCAGCTTATTTTGGAAAATTTGCAAGCCAGAATAAAGCACGCTTTGCTGGCAGACAGGTTATCTCAGGTTAATTCTCCGGAGATGACTGCAACTGAGGTTTTGGCCAGAGCAAGTGAAATTGCCAGAATTTTGGGGGCAAGCTTTGGCCGTTTGCAAACAGAATTGCTGACACCTTTGGTCAAGAGAGCATTTTCCATTTTAAGAAGAAGGGGAGATGTTTTGAACTTTGATTTAGACGGCAAGATTGTCGATTTGCAATACAAATCACCGTTAGCCATGCTCAGAGCCAGAGAAGATATCAACAACATTTCAGAATGGTTGAACTTGGTTTCTTCTTTTGGGCCGGAAGCTTTGGCAACAGTAAATGTAGGAGAAGTGGCCAAAGTGTTGGGCAAAATTTTGAATGTGCCTGAAAACCTGATGCTTTCGGCAAACAACAATCTGTCTCAAGAAGAGTTAGCCTTATCTGAAGGAGGAGAAAACATCGTTGAGTGAAGAATATGACACAAGTTTAATGTCTGAGGAAGAAATAAAAAAAGCATTTGAAAAATGTTTTTTAAGCAAAGAGGGCAAAATTGTCCTCTCTTTTTTACGCAGACAAACCATTGAGCGTCAATACGGCGCCAATGTCGAAGAAGCTCAGTTAAGAGATTTGGAAGGACAAAGAAGACTGTTCAGACAAATAGAACGGCTGAGCAAATCAAATTAATCAACTAAAAGAAAGGAAAAATTATGCAACCAAAAAGAAAAACAGAAAATCTTTTGGAGAGTTCAGCATACGCTCTAAAAGGCAATCGTCCGCAAAATTTGGCGGAAAAATTTTGGGATAATCAGGAGGGCAAAGTCAAATTAGAAGAATTGATTGATGCTTATAATGCATTGTCTCAATCACAAAATGCAATGCCTGATGCCAACCGAATGGTTCCGCAAAATTATATGCAATATCACATTAAAAGTCCGTCTCCTGTTTTGGAA
Source organism: uncultured Pseudomonadota bacterium (assembly GCA_949295005.1). Lineage (GTDB taxonomy): Bacteria > Pseudomonadota > Alphaproteobacteria > RF32 > CAG-239 > CAJLXD01. The sequence continues at coordinate 77,066 of CASFJL010000001.1, forward strand.
GTGGATGAAGATTTGTTGAAAAGATTTTATGAAAAAGGCTTCAGCAATGACCAAGCCCAATTTGTTTATGACTTGGCCGGTGAAAGAGTTTTGCCGGTTTTAGATGAAATGGCCGTAAATTTTGAGGCAGAAAGACAATTGGAAAAATTAGCTCAACATTTTGGCGGCAGAGACAAGTTCAATGAAGTATCTCGCTCTTTGAGCAATTGGGCAAAACAAAATGTAAATCAAGAAATTTTTAACGCGTTGGGAACAACGGCAGAAGGTGTGATTGCTTTGTATAACATGATGTCTTCTTCCGAGCCTCTTCTTTGCAAAAATGAGCCTGAGTTTGAAAACTTAAACGAGGCAAACTTGCGCAAGATGATGGAAGACCCGCGTTATTGGCGTGATAAGGATAGCGCCTATATTGCCAAAATCACTCGTGGTTTTGAAAAATTATATCCTGAAAAATAATATCTAAATCAACATATTAAGGAGAAAATATATGTCAACACAAGTAACACAATCTTTTATTAAAAATTTTGAAGCAGATGTTCATTTGGCTTATCAGCAAATGGGCTCAAAATTGCGCAATATGGTCAGATACAAAGGCAATGTTGTCGGCGCCAGCACTGTTTTTCAAAAAGTAGGAAAAGGCATGGCTTCAGGCAAAGCTCGTCATGGTTTGGTTCCGGTGATGAGCATTGACCACACCCCTGTTGAATGCGAACTTCAAGATTATTACGCAGGTGATTGGGTAGATGCATTAGATGAGCTCAAAATGAGCATTGATGAAAGAAGAGTTGTAGCCAGTGCCGGTGCTTATGCTTTGGGCCGCAAAACAGATGAATTGATTATCAATGCTTTGAGCAAAGCATCATCAACCAACGATGTGGGCGAATATTCCGCTGTTTTGACTAAAGACACTCTTTTGAAAGCATTTGCCAAATTAAACAGCAATGATGTGCCTGATGACGGTCAACGCTTTGGTATTGTTGGTCCGTTGCAATGGAACGCACTTTTGAATATTGAAGAATTTTCAAATTCAGATTATGCGGGTGATAACTTGCCGTTTTTGAAAGGAACGGAAAGCCGTAAATGGTTGGGCATTAACTGGATGATGCACACCGGCTTGCCCTTAAACGGCACCAACAGAGATTGCTTTATTTTCCACAAAACAGCAGTTGGCCACGCATCTGGTCAAGATGTAAAATCAGACATCACATGGCATGGTGACCATGCGGCTCACTTTGTAAATAATATGATGAGTCAAGGTGCTTGCCTGATTGATGAAACAGGAATTGTTCGTATCAAATGTAAAGAAGCTTAAACAAAAAAATGGAGATTAAAATATGTCATATAATGCAAAAAACTTTAGTGTAATGGCTTATGCCAATGGTTTTACTTTGTGGAATTATCGTTCTGAAGATAATTTAGAAACCATCAAAGGCAGCGGGTATTTTAATGATGCCGGTGCTTTTGCCCGAGTAGGGGATATGATTTTGGTAAACGGTTCCATTAATGCTACTGTTGAGCCGGCAATTTTAACCGTGATGTCTATTGAAGATGATACGGTAACAGTTGCGCCATTGGCAACAGCGGCAGCTGCATAAAATAATAAAAAACAACACTACCAGCAAATGATGAGAGAGCCCATTGATTTGGGCTCTCTTTTTTTTTAAGGAGAAAAAGATGAATAACAGCAGCATAAGTTTATGTTCCAAAGCGTTATTAAAAATAGGAGCCACAAGTATTACCAGCTTTGAAGATGGTACGGCAGAAGCAGAAGTTTCCGGCAACTTATATTCTTATATCAGAGATTCATTGCTATCCTCTTATCCGTGGAGTTTTGCATTAAGTCAAACCAAATTAGCCAGACTGGAAAATGTTCCGGTTGCAGATTTTAATTATGCATATCTTTTGCCGACAGATTTTTTAAGAGTTGTTTCGGCGGGTAGCTCAGGCAAAGGCAGAGGACTGGTTTATAAAATTGTAAAAAACTGTTTATATACAAATATGAGTGAAGTTAATTTAACCTACATCAGACGTCCTGATGAAGATAATTTTCCGGCTTATTTTTGTGAGGCTTTGATTAATAAACTTGCTTATGAATTTTGCATTCCGTTAACAGAAAGCACAACCAGAGCAGAGTTTTTAAGCAAAATAGCAGAAGATTCCATCAGTCGAGCCAGATCGATTGATGCACAGCAATCAACCCCTTCATGTGTGGAAGATTTTAGTTTGGTGGAGGTGCGCCAATGAATCAAATATATGCCAAAACCAATTTTACTTCAGGTCAATTATCAGAGAATTTGTATGGAAGAGGAGATTTAAGAATTTATGAAAACGGAGCAAAATATTTGCACAACATACAGATTTTTCCAACCGGAGGTGTTGCCAGAAGAAAAGGTCTGCAAGTTATAGATGAATTATCTCAAAAAGGAAAAATAATATCTTTTGAATTTAACACTGAGCAAACCTATCTTCTATGTTTTTTAGATAGAAGCATCAAAATATATAAAGATGGTAAAAATATTGCCAATTTAGCATCTCCATGGACGGAAAGCCAATTATCACAAATAAATTGGACTCAAAGTGCAGATACCTTGCTTGTAGTTCATCCTGATGTGGCACCGCAGCAGATTAGCCGAAATAATAATGAGGAATGGAAAATTGGAGAGTGGGAGTTTTATCAAAAAGACGGTCAGGTTTTTTGTCCTTATTATAATTTTTATCAAAACAAGGTAAAAATGAAACCTAATAGGACTTCAGGAGAAATTACCTTAACAACAGATACAGACATTTTTTCATCATTATATTTGGGAATAAGAATTAAGATAAACGGAGGAGAAGTTGTGATTGGTAACATTGTACATTCAAGAGAATGTACAGCCACGGCAACCAAAGGATTAAGCAACTCTAATGAAACAACAGAATGGGAAGAACAAGCATTTTCTGCGTTAAGAGGATATCCAAACTCCGTGACCTTTCACCAAGACAGAATGGTTATTGGTGGGTCAAAATCTTTGCCCAACCATTTATGGTTATCCAAGTCATCAGATTTATTTAATTTTGACATTGGAACAGGTTTAGATGATGAAGCAATTGATTTTGCCATTTTATCAGATCAAGTTAACGCAATTATAAATGTGGTTTCAACCAGACACTTGTTGGTGTTTACAACCGGAGCAGAATGGATGGTTTCAGGAGAGCCGTTAACGCCGACAAGTATCACACTTAACCGTCAGACCAATATCGGATGTTATTCAAAATATTCATTACCGCCGCAAAATGTAGACGGAGCCACGTTGTTTATTTCACAAAACGGCAAACAGTTGAGAGAATTTTTGTTTGCAGATGTAGAACAAGCTTATCAGGCCAAAGACTTGACGTTGCTTTCAGATGATATTTTGGATAAACCAATAGATTGCGTTTATTTTCAAGATAAAAGCATTTTATACATTATTTTAGAAGATGGAAGTGTTTCTTGTTTAACCACTTACAGAACAGAAGAAGTAAATGCTTGGAGCAAGTTGATTACGCAAGGAAAATTTATTTCCTGTGCGGTAATAGGGTCTGAGGTTTATTTTGTTATTCAAAGACAAGAAAAATATTTTATAGAAACATTTGCCAATGACTTTTATGTAGATTGCGGAAAAAAGTTTTCATCGGAGGTGCCCAAAAAAGAATGGGATGGATTAGATTATCTGGAAAATAAACAAGTCAGTGTGGTTGCAGATAATTTTACAATCGGAGATTTTGTCGTTGAAAACGGAAAGATTACCCTTCAAGAAGATGCAAGCGAAATTATAGTCGGATTACCTTATGAACATGTTATAGAACCTTTACCTTTTATGGTAAATTCTACCATTCCGTATCCGCCTAAAGCTTATAGGCTGATTTATGGAATATTTCGTATTGTCGAGAGCAAATCTTTGAGGCTGGATTTTGGAAATGGATATTTTGAAGTTCCGCTCAAGAAGATGCATAAGGACCAAATATTAGATTCTCCGCCCACATATTTTAGCGGAGATATAGAAGTAAGATCCATAGGTTGGATAAGAGAAATGTCAAAAGCAATGTGGAGTATCAGAAGTGATGTTCCATGTCCGTTTACATTATTGTCAGTTGCCGTAGAAATCAAAACAAAAGATTAAAAAAGGAGAAAAAAATGGGAGGAATTGAAACAGCTGTTGGCGTTGGAGTATCTGCCGCCAATTTATTGAATGATGCCAATAAGAGCAATAAACAATTAAAACAAATGCAAAAAAATTATCAATATAATCAGCAAAAAAGAAAAAATTTGCTTAATGAACAATTGGCAAGCAGAAGAGCCAGTTTAAGTGCCATGGGTTTGGGTTCAAGCAAATCGGCAATAGCAGCTCAACAAAGAGAAGCAAAAGAAGGTTATGATGAGTTAGGATATAATAATGATAATTATAAATATGAATATAAGCAAAAATACGATGAAAAAGAAAAAAATTTAACAAGCGGCTTGCTAAATTCAATTTGGGATACAACCGGAAAAATCATAAAATAGGAGGTGAATATGCCAAGAAAAAAAATAACATACAAACAAAAAAGACAAATGGCCTATGAAAAAGAGTTGCCGATAGGAGATCAATTAGATGCTTTGTTAAAAGCTTTTGACATGCTTTTGCAAGAAGGTGGAGATTTACCCTATGAGTTGATTGACATAATTGAAAAATGGCAAGCTATCAAGTTTAAATATCCCAAGATATAATAACAGGCAGGTTAATACCTGCCTGAATTATTAAATATATTGCTTTTTTTTTAATTTTTATTATTTTGAGAAGAAAGAGAGTGTCATGAAAAAGATAATATTTTTTATATTAGGTTCTATTTTTATTCCAAGGTTAATTGGAGGTTTAACGGGATTAGTATTTTGCCCACAAAATTATGAATATAATTCTGGTTTTTGGTGGGGTGTATATGTTTTAATATATATTTTATTTCCGATTTTATATCGCCCGACAATCAAACAAAAAATGAGCAAACTTGCATTCTATTTTTTATTATATACCATATTGTTTTTAATCACGGGATTTTGCGTAATTTATTTTAACTAACGTCTTTCAAGGCACAAATTTTTTGCCAAGAAAGGTGAGAGCATCGCGACATCAAGGCACGGACAGAGCGGCAATCAAACTAATGCGGTCAAGCAGGCTCTTCTTTTTTCAGAACAAGGCACAAATTTTTCGCCAAGAAAGGTGAGAGCATCGCGGCATCAAGGCACGGACAGAGAGGCAATCAAACTAATGCGGTCAAACGCGCTGCGTTTGTCACCCTGAACTTGTTTCAGGGTCTATTTTCATATTTATTATTATCGCCTATCGATAGTCGATAATATGCGCCATGCCGCTATGTTATTAAGGGATTGCTGAAATAAATTCAGCATGACGATAAGGAAAGAAAAATATTTTCAAGGCACGTTTTCTCCGCCAAGCACAAAGACAGCATCGCGGCATCAAGGCACGGACAGAGCGGCAATCAAACAGATGCGGTCAAGCTGGCTTCAGCTTGTGCGGTCAAGCTAGCTTCAGCTTGTGCGGTCAAGCTAGCTTCAGCTTGTTTACGTTTTTTTTAGAAAATTGGAATTAAAGTAACGCGAAGATAAAAAACGGATTCGCAAAACAATGTTAAATGCCATAAATGAAGAGATAGTGCATATTCACGGTCAGCCGCAAAAATTGATTATATTTTTGCATGGTTATATTGACTGTGCAGACTATTTGGAAGGAAAAATCAAAAATTTTATCAACAATTTTGACAATGCAGCAATTCATATGCCGCAAGCGCCGATAAATTGTGAAATTTTGGAAGATAAACGCCAGTGGTATTCCATGCATAGATTTGACCCGAATGATGATAGAAAAACAGTTCCCACTTTTGCAGAATGTGTAGAAATTTATAACAAAATGACATTAGGTTTGGAAGAATCTTTTACTTATCTGAATGATTATATTGATAGTTGTTTAGCCGAATATCAGCTTGAAGATAAAGATTTATATTTATGCGGTTTTTCTCAAGGAGCCATGTTAGCACTGTATACATCTTTGATGAGGGAGAACAAAATTGGAGGATGTGTCAGTTTCAGCGGTATTATGGCCGGTTATAAATTTTTGATGAAGCATAACCAATCAACGCCAGACACATTGCTCATACATGGCGATGCAGACAATTTGGTTAGATTTGAAGCCTTAGAATTTACTAAAAAAAATTTAGAAACTTTGGGTGCAAAAGTTGAAACCTATGTTGTTAAAGGTGGGCAACATCGCATAACGGAAGATGGTCTGGAAATGGCATCGGATTTCATTTTAAGACATAGTCTGAATCAAAAAAGAAGAGTAGCTTAATAAAAATTTTGCACATCAAGCAACCCACCGTTTTGAATGAGTTTGTTTTTTCCTCTGTCAATATAAAATTCAGAACCGGAGCCTAAATTTTTTTCAAAAATTTCACCATAATTACCAAACTGTTTAAGAGCAAGTTTGACCCATTGTGGGTTTAAGCCAAATTTATTCCATAAATCAGGATTTTCTCCTAACAGATTTTTTACAGAGCCGTTATCCAAGCCAATAAAAATATCTACATTTTGTGACGAAATTTCGTGTTTTTCAGCCAATTTAAGGGCATTAATAATCCATTTAACCGCAAGTCTTAAACCTTGATTATTTTTATCGACATAAGCGTATACAGGTTTTTCGGCAATAAGCTCGGGTAAAATATCTAAAGGGAGATTAGGGTTGTTTAATTGGCTGACGGTATTTTTGAGATAAAGCTCACTACCGCTATAAAGATCGCAGCGTTTTAATAAAAAAGCTTCTTTAGCTTTTGCTTTTGAATTAAAAAACAAAGGACGAAGATTTAATTTATATTTATCACTATAATCTTTAAGATTGTAATAATCATCACTTCCGGCAGCCAAGCAGATTTTTTTTCCTTTAAAATTTTCCATAGAGACAGCATCAGGAACATGATGAGCCAATAATAATTGTCTGGTATAATAAAGCAAAGCGGCTTGAGTTGATATTCCGCTCACATCTTGAGAAGCAGTTCCTGGGGTATCTCCAAGCATAACATCAATTTTATTGTTTTTTAGGGCATTATTTACCTGAGAAGCCGGAATATCAACCAACTTAAATCTATCAGGATTTCCTAAAATAGCCAAAGCAAAAATGCGGCATAAATCAGCATCAATACCGCGCCAAAATCCGGCATCATCTTTATAAGCATAGCTTTTAGAAGATAAGTCTGTTCCGCATAAAATTTCTCCTCTAGCTTTTATAAAGCGTAAGCCGGCATCTTTAGCCAAAGCAGAAAAAGAAAATATGCAACAAAAAAAGATCAATGCAAAAAGTTTTGATTTCATTTTTTTTAACCAATTAATATTATAAAGAACAACATAAGGACAATATAGGATATTTAAAAATGAAAAGTAAGCAATTTTTGCAACTTATTATCGGTTGTTTTTTTCTTTTGTGCGAAAGTTTGGCATTAGCCAAGGCTCCTGATGCGCAAGAGGCAAAATTATGGGCAGAAGATAAAGGCAATTTGTTATTACAAACTTTTCAAGAAAAAGATTTGGCAAAAAAATATCAAAAGCTGGATACACTTTTTTTAGAATATGTAGATTTGGATTATATTGCAAAATTTGTAATAGGAAAATATTGGCGCGCAATGGATGTTTTGCAACAAGAAGAATATCAACAATTGTTTAAGAGGTATGCGCTGGCGGTATATAAAGGTTTTCCGCTGAGTTTTCAATATCCGATAAGTTTTGAAATTATCAATGCCATTCAAAACAAAAATAACACAGATGTTTTTGCTTTTATTGATTTGGGAAAAAATTTTGTAAAAGAAGGGCAAGAACAAAAAATCATGGTTGTTTTCAAAATAATAAAAAAACAAGATGTTTTAAAAATCATAGATATCAAACTAGCAGAAAGTAGTTTGATTTTATCTTATCGGAACAAATTTTATCAAATGGTTGGAGAGGCTGAAGAAGACATGACATGGTTTTTGGAAGACTTTGCTTTAATAATTCAATCTGCAGAAAAAAAGAATGAGCAAAATTTATTAAAAAATCAGCAAGAAAAAGCTTTATAATAATAAAATAACCTTGAAATTAAGAACAGAAAAATATAATATCCACTTTAGTTTTTTTAATAATAAAGTGGATATTTTAATTATGAGTGAAATAAAAGTAAGATTTGCGCCCTCTCCAACAGGGTATATGCATATCGGAAATACCAGAACCGCGTTGTTCAACTGGTTGTTGGCAAAGAAGTTGGGCGGCAAGTTTATGCTCCGTATTGATGATACGGATAAACTCCGTTCTAAAGAAGAATATGAGCTTTCTTTAAGAGATTCGTTAAAGTGGCTTGGGCTTGTTTGGGAAGAAGAAGCCAGACAATCAGCCCGCTTTGACCGCTATAATGAAGTTGTTGAACAATTAAAAAAAGAAGGTCGCATTTATGCTTGTTATGAAACGGCAGAAGAATTGGAGTTTATGCGCAAACGATTGATGAACAAGGGTTTGCCTCCGATTTATGAGCGTTCTGCGTTAAAATTGACGGCAGAACAAATCGCCGCTTATGAAAAAGAAGGTCGCAAACCGCACTATCGTTTCAAACTCGTAGACGGAGAAATCAAATGGAATGATATGGTCAGAGGCGAAGTTAAATATGAAGCCAAAAATTTGAGCGATCCGATTATCATTCGTGAAGACGGTAGCTTTTTGTATCACTTACCATCGGTCATTGATGACCATGACTTCGGCATCACCCACATCATCCGTGGTGAAGACCACGTTACCAACACCGCATCTCAAGTTCAAATGTTTGAGGCTTTGGGCGGTATTGTTCCGACATTTGGTCACTTGCCGTTGTTGACCGGTAAAGAAGGTAAATTATCCAAACGCTTGGGCAGCTTGGGTGTTAGAGAATTGAAAGCTGAAGGTATTGAAGCTATGGCCATTAGCTCTTTCTTGGCAAAATTAGGTACATCTGAAAGCATTGAACCGTTTTATGATTTGGAAAGTTTGGCAAAATCTTTGGATTTGAGCAAAATCGGTCGTTCTCAGCCTAAATTTGATGTTGAAGAATTAGAAACTTTCAATACCAAATTCATTCACGGCGCACCTTATGAATATGTAAAAGGCCGCATTGATGCTGATGAAAACTTCTGGAATGCCGTTAAAGGTAATTTGACATTTGTCAAAGATATTACCGCTTGGGAAGATATTTGCCATAAAGAAGTTAAACCGATAATTGAAGATTCTGCTTTGACTGAAGCCGCAGCAGATTTGTTGCCGGCAGAACCATGGAATGAAGAAACCTTCAATCTTTGGGTTAATGAAGTTAAAGCCAAAACCGGTAAAAAGGGCAAAGACTTGTTCCACCCGATAAGAAAAGCGTTAACCGCTCAAGAAAACGGACCGGAACTCAAAATCTTGATGCCTTTGATGGGAAGAAACAAAGCCTATAAGAGATTAAAAGGCGAAGCTGCATAATTTAACATAATAGAAATAAAGGAGAAAAATCGTGGTAGACATATACTTGCATAACACATTAACACGTCGCAAAGAAAAGTTTGTTCCCATCGACTGTAGCAATGTGCGTATGTATGTCTGTGGACCCACGGTTTATGATAAAGCACACTTGGGCAACGGTAAAACACCGGTGTCTTATGACGTGCTTTATCGTCTGCTCCGTTATGTTTACGGTGCCGACCATGTGACTTATGTTTCAAACATTACCGATGTTGATGACAAGATTTTAAATAAGCACAAAGAAACCGGTAAGCCGATTCGCGAGATTACCGAAGAAACCTACAATTGGTATATTGAAGATATGAAAAAGCTCGGCAACTTGGAGCCGAACTATCGCCCGAGAGCCACAGACTATATCAACGAGATGATTGAACTGGTTAAGCGCTTGCTCGCTAATGGTCATGCTTATGAGGCTGAAGGTCATGTGCTTTTCTCGGTTGATTCAATGCCCGATTATGGTTGCTTGTCGGGCAGAAGCATGAAAGAGATGTTGGCAGGTGCCAGAGTAGAAGTTGCAGATTACAAGAAAAATCCGGCAGACTTTGTGCTTTGGAAACCATCTGAACCCACAGAACCGGGTTGGAACAGCCCTTGGGGCTATGGTCGCCCCGGTTGGCATTTGGAATGCTCTGCCATGAGCTCCAAATTGCTTGGTAATGACTTTGATATCCATGGCGGCGGTTCAGATTTGATTTTCCCGCACCACGAAAATGAGTGCGCTCAATCAAGATGTGCTTTTGAAGGTACAAAATTTGCGCATTATTGGGTTCATGCCGGAATGTTGATGGTCGATGGTGTGAAGATGTCTAAGTCTTTGGGCAATTTTTATATCTTGGATGATGTTTTAGAAAAAGCTCCGGCAGAAGCTTTAAGATTGTTGTTCTTGAGCTCTCACTATCACCAACCGTTTAACTTCACCTTTGAAGGCTTGAACAATGCTAAAGCTACTTTGGATAAGTTCTATAATGCCTTGTTAAGAGTTAAAGATGTTAAGGCAGAAAAAGTTGAGCCGGACGCAAGAGTTGTTGAGGCTTTGGCGGATGATTTGAACACGCCATTGGCTCTGACTTATCTGCATGAAAATGTCAATAATTTGAACAAAGCCGAGAGTGAAGAAGATAAGATTAAATATAAATCTGAGTTATTGGCCAATGCTTATCTTTTGGGCTTGTTGTGGCAAGATGCTGAGAGTTGGTTCAAAGGCGGAGCTAATGGTGATGATGCCGAGATAGAAGCCAAAATCCAAGCTCGTGCCGAAGCCAAAAAGAACAAAGATTGGGCAACGGCTGATAAGATTCGTAATGAGTTAAAAGAGCAGGGCATTATCTTGGAAGACGGTCCCAACGGCACTACATGGAAAAAGATGTAAATATAAAACCCTGAGCAAGTCTCAGGGTTTTTCATATGTAAAAAGATATATTAGAGCAAAGCAGTTTGGAAAGTATAATTACGAGCATCACAAAACTCATGCAATATATAAAAATAAAAAAAACAGCCCCATGGAGCTGTTTTTTTTATTTTAGTGTGTATTGGAAAGGCAGAAAAAAAGACCTGCATAAAGCAGGTCACTATTGGTAGGGGTAGTCAGACTCGAACTGACACGGCCTGAGGCCACAAGATTTTGAGTCTAGCGCGTCTACCAGTTCCGCCATACCCCCATCCGATAACGAAGATATAGATATTATATTAAGATGCAGATGTCAACATTTTTTTTATAAAAAAATAAAAAAATTTTTTATTCTGATTTGAACCAGTTTTTTTTCTTTACATAAAGATAATTTGCAAGAGAAAGAGTAATATTATAAGCATGTTCCGTAAGCCAACATATTGCAATATCTGCCTTTAAGAAAATAACTACAAACCAGACTGTCAAAGTATAAACAATCAAAGCTAAGAGTTCCAATTTCATAGCGGCTTTAGTATCACCGATTCCAAAGATAACACCAAGCAAAACAAATCCGGGAACAAGGGAAAAATAAGTTGTCATGGAAGAATAATATGCCGGAATGGCAAGTTTAATTAAAGAGACATCATCAGTATAAATTCTCATTACCCAAAACGGAGAGATGATTAAGATTAATGTTGCAATAATTCCACCCACATAGCCAAGAACCATGATTCGGTTGGTAATAGATTTAATTTGTTTGATATATCCGGCACCATATAAATTTCCGGTGATGGCATTGGCTGTTCCGAGCAAAGCATTTATAATCATAAAAGGCAGTGCGCTGACACTACGTAAAATATTAGAAATTGCCAATTCATTTTCACCAATATGCTCAACGGCAAGCATAAAGAATAACCAAGTAGAAAAAGAGACAATATTTTGCAAAATTGTCCAGATTGAGATTCTTAAAACTTTGTTGAGAATTTTAAAGTTTCTGAAATAAGGGATATCTAAGCCATATTTTTTATAATTAGTTTTAAAAAAAGTATAAATCATAAAAAAGACAACCGAAGCTGCTTCGGCAATAACGGATGCAATGGCGGCACCTGCAATACCAAGCTGTGGAAAACCGCATTTTCCAAAAATAAGCAGATAGTCTAAAATAACATTAAAGACAAGCATAACATAAGCGTTAAGGGATAATACTTTGGTGTTTGTTGTGCCTATATAAAAGGCGCGAAACATCACAAGAGCAAAAGAAAAAATAAAACCATATGATCTGGGCAAAAGATAATCTAAAGAGGCTTGCAACACCAGAGGAGAAGAAAATAAATAAGGTAACAAAATTTTGGCATAAATATGGATTCCCAAAATAATGATAAAGGCGCATAAAAGAAGAAAAAATAATCCTTGATAAAATATTTGCCCAATGCGTCTGAAACGCTTTTCTCCGTTGTGTTGAGCAATTAAAATTTGTGCTCCGGTGGCAAAGCCTTGAGCCAGCATAAAAATCATCACATACAAGACACCGGCAATGGCAGAGGCTCCGAGCTCAATTTTTCCAACCCGACCCAAAAAAGCCGTATCCGTCAAGCCGATAAGTTGCTGAATAATCATACCTGTTAAAATAGGGTATGCAATTTGCCAAATTCTTTTGTAATTATATGTCATAAAACACACGAAAAATATTTGAAAACATACAAAAAATATCATATTAAAACCCAAAAGTCAAATTTCATAATATGCTTGATTATTTGGTTGTTTTTTTTATACTGACAAAAAATATAAAGAGAAAAAGATGTTAGATAAAACGCAAGCTCAGCAAACCAACAAAAGTTTAGATTTATATCAAAAACAAGAATATAAAAAATCAGCTAAACTGGCTCTTGAAATATTGAAAAAAAATCCTAATAACGAAACCATGCTTATGAATATGGGCAATATTTTTTTTGTAGAAAAAAAATATCAAGAAGCCTTGTTGTATTATCAAAAAGCAGAACAAATTAATCCCAATTCCTACGGCTTAAAAATAAATATAGGCAATGTTTTTTTAGAACAAGGTCAATATGAACAAGCTTTGAAATATGGCAAGTCAGCTTTGTCGTTAACATCACATCCGTTTGCGGCACTCAACCTGATGGGCTCAGCCTTATTGGGAGAAGAAAAATATCAAGAAGCAATTTTATATTTTGAGCAAGCATTAAAAATAAATAATCAAGATGCGTGGGTATATAATTATTTAAGCCAATGTTATCAGCATACGGGACAAATTTTGCAAGCATTAAAAAGTGGTTGGCAGGCTATAGAAAAATCTGGAGGAGAAGAAAATCATCATATCAATTTTGGATATATGCTTTATGAAATGAGCTTGGAAAATAATGTAGATGAAATACACTCTTTTGCAAAAACTTGGCTTGAAAAATATGGCAAAAATAAAATTGTGGAACATATGGGTAAATCAATTTTATCCAAAGGAGATATTAAAAAAGCTTCTCCTGAATATGTAAAAAATATATTTGATATTTTTGCCTCAGATTTTGAACAAGTATTGCAAGATTTGGAATATAAAACACCGGAATTAATTGGAGAATTTTTGCAAGAAATATATCAACATCAAAAGAAAAAATTAAAAATATTAGATGCCGGATGCGGAACCGGACTGTGTGGAAAATATTTATATCCATATGCAAAAATATGGTCTTTGGACGGAGTTGATTTATCAAAAAAAATGTTAGCAAAAGCCAAAGAAAAAAAACTTTATCATCGTTTGATTTGTGATGATTTGGTTTTATATTGCCAAAAGAAAAAACAGCAATATGACCTGATTGTGTCAGCAGATGTTTTTACATATTTTGGAGAGTTGGATTCGCTGTTTTACGCCTTATCACAAGCCTTAAAAAAACAAGGCAGAATAATTTTTAGCTTTACGGCAAATCAAGAAAATTCATCAGCATATTTATTGCATCCGTCCGGACGTTTTAAGCATCAATTATCTTATGTAGAAAATATGTTAAAAAAGTATGGATTCGAGATAGAAAAAGAAAAATATTGTTTTTTAAGAAAAGAGGGGCAAGAAGATGTAAAAGGCCATATAATTTCAGCTTTAATAACATAAAAAACCCTTGCAAAAAGCAAGGGTTTTTTATTAAAACAAAATCTATAATTATTTAGATTTTTTTGCAGCAGAATTAGATTTGCAAGCTGCAGATTTTGTAGATTTTGAGTTAGAAGATTTGCTGCTGCAAGACTTTTTAGAAGAGCAAGCAGATTTTGAGCAATTAGAAAGTTGTTCAACAGCCATAGACCAAAAATATTCATCTTGACCATTCGGACAACCGGCATTTTGCCAGTTATAATAAGCAGCGATGCGGATTGCATCTTCATTGTTTTTCATGATAATAAACTCCAAATTAAAAATGTTCTAAAACACTTATTACTATAACTTCAAAAAAAATAACGTCAACAATAAATTGCAGAAAAAATAAATGTTTATAAAATAAAAGTTATAACTAGGTATATTTGCTTGCAATTAAGAATATATCTTATAAATTATCAGAGAAAAAAATTTAGTTCTTGGACTAAACTGGGGAGTATATTTATGGAAAATTTATTATCAAAAGAAGAAATGAATGCCATTATAGATGGGGATCACGGTAATCCTTTTTCTGTGCTGGGAATACATAAAGATAAAGGCTCAAAAGAGGTATTTATCAGAACCTATCAACCACATGCCGTATCAGTAGAATTGATTGATGAAAACAACAATTCTTTGGGTTATTTAACCAAACTAGATGAGCGTGGATTCTTTCAAATCAACCTCGGTCCGAGAGACAATTTCAATTACAAATTCAAAATAGAAAATGACAAACATGAATTTTATGAAATTCATGATACATACGCTTTTCCATCCATATTAGGAGATATTGATATTTACCTTTTGGCAGAAGGTAATCATTTGGATATGTATAAAAAACTTGGAGCGCACGTAAACACAATTAACGGTGTTAAAGGTGTGAGTTTTGCTGTTTGGGCGCCCAATGCCAAAAGAGTAAGTGTGGTCGGAAACTTTAACAATTGGGACGGCCGCACCCATGTTATGCGCAAGCATATCAGCTGTGGCGTGTGGGATATTTTTGTGCCTGAGTTAAAAGAAGGTGAAGTTTATAAATATGAAATCAAAACACAAGAAGATTACATTTTGACCAAAACAGATCCGGTTGGATTCTATTCTGAAGTCAGACCATGCACAGCGTCAATTGTATATGATATCAATAAATATCAATGGAATGATTCTGACTGGATGGCATATAGAGAAATCCATAATAGTTTTGATAAACCGATGTCAATTTATGAGGTGCATTTAGGGTCATGGCGCCGCAAAGGAGAAAACGGTTCAGAGTTTTTAACTTATAGAGAATTGGCAGACAGATTGGTTCCATATGTGAGCAATATGGGTTTCACACATGTAGAGTTTTTGCCGCTAACAGAACACCCGTTAGATGCATCATGGGGATATCAAGTAACAGGTATGTTTGCGCCCACATCCAGATTCGGCACGCCTGATGATTTCAGATATATGATAGACACCTTCCACCAAGCCGGCATTAGTGTAATAATGGACTGGGTTCCGGCACACTTCCCGAAAGATGGTCATGGCTTGGTTGAATTTGACGGAACACATTTGTATGAGCACGCCGACCCAAGAAAAGGCGAACACACCGATTGGGGTACAAAAATTTACAACTATGGTCGTACGGAAGTTTGTAACTTTTTATGTGCCAGTGCTTTATATTGGTTAAAAGAATATCATATAGACGGCTTGCGTGTTGATGCCGTCGCCTCAATGCTATATTTGGATTATTCCAGAAAGAATGGGGAGTGGATTCCCAATATCTATGGCGGTAATGAAAATTTGGAGGCCATTTCATTTTTACGCAAGATGAATGAGTTGGCATATTCTCAAAGCAAAGGCGCAGTTACCATTGCAGAAGAGTCCACGGCATGGCCGATGGTTTCTCGTCCGACATCAATGGGTGGTTTGGGTTTTGGATATAAATGGAATATGGGTTGGATGAATGATACTTTGCGCTATATTAGCCATGAACCCATTCACAGAAAATATCACCATGGTATGCTGACTTTTGGCTTGCTCTATGCTTTTAATGAAAACTTTATTTTGCCGATTTCTCATGATGAGGTGGTGCATGGCAAAGGCTCAATGTTGTCAAAAATGCCTGGAGATGAGTGGCAAAAGTTTGCCAATTTAAGAGCATATTATGGCTTTATGTATACACACCCAGGAAAAAAGCTTTTATTCATGGGGTGTGAGTTTGGACAAGATTGGGAGTGGAATTCAGAAGAAAGCTTGCGTTGGCATTTGTTGGAATATCCGATGTATAAAGGTATGCAAAACTGTGTTAGAGATTTGAACCTGATGTATAAGGGCAATCCTGCTTTTTATGAAGAAGATTTTGACTATCGCGGGTTTGAATGGATTGATCATAGCAATGCAGATGATAGTGTTGTTGCCTATATCAGAAAAGCGCATGATCCAAGAGACTATATGGTTGTTATTACCAACTTCACGCCGGTTGTCAGACACAACTATCGTTTGGGTGTTAATGAGTTATGTCAATATCAAGAAATATTTAACAGTGATGATAAGAACTATTGGGGAAGTGGTGTTAAAAATGAGGGGTTGATAGATGCCCAAACTCAAGACTGGAATTGCAAACCATATTCAATTGAATTAACTTTGCCGCCGCTGTCTACAATTGTCTTAAAACCCGTTCGTAAGGAATAAGAAAAATGTCAAAAGAAAAAGCTCAAGAAGGTTATCCATATCCGTTAGGGTCAACATATGACGGACATGGAGTAAATTTTGCGTTGTTTTCAATCAATGCGCAAAAAGTTGAGCTTTGTCTTTTTGATGAAACCGGAATTAATGAAACAGCCAGATATGAAATTACGGAAAGTGATAATAATATTTGGCATATTTACATTCCGAATTTAAAACCGGAACAAGTTTATGGATATAGAGTTTATGGTCCTTACAAGCCCGAAGAAGGGCATAGATTTAATCCAAATAAATTATTGATTGACCCTTATGGCAAAAAGCTGGTTGGTAAACTGATATGGCACAAAGCGTTATTTGGCTATGATGTTGATAGTCCGGAAAGAGATTTATCTTTCAGCACTTTAGACAGTGCGCCATATGTACCAAAATCAGTTGTTGTTGCAGATGATTATGATTGGAGTGATGATGTTCGCCCCAATCATAAGTTTGAAGATACAATTGTTTATGAAACGCATTTAAGAGGCTATACCAAGCTTCACCCCAAAGTGGCAGATAGCAAAAGGGGGAGATTTGCCGGTTTTGCCTCTAAATCGGTTTTGCATTATTTAAAATGGTTGGGAATAACGGCGGTAGAATTTTTGCCGATACATGCCTTTTTTGGAAACAGGCACAAAAAAGGTTTTGTAAAAGACAATTATTGGGGATATGAAAGTTTTAGTTTTTTTGCGCCGGAACAAAGATATTCCGCAAGTCATAAATTATCAGAAATAAAAGATATGATAAAAGCTTTGCACAAGCAAGGAATAGAAGTGATTTTAGACGTGGTATACAATCACACGGGAGAAGGCAATCAGCTTGGTCCGACAATTTGTTATCGCGGAATTGACAATGCCAACTATTATTGTTTGAGCAAAGAAAATAAAAGATACTATTATGATTCCACTGGCTGTGGCGCATCATTTAACTTGCAAAACCCATATGTGTTAAAATTGGTTATGGATTCTCTTCGTTATTGGTATGAAGAAATGCACGTGGATGGCTTTAGGTTTGATTTGGCAACAACCTTATGCCGTATGAATACGGAATTTAAGCAAGAGTGTGGTTTTTTATATTCCATTAAGCAAGATCCGGTTTTAAATAAAGCAAAATTGATTGCAGAACCGTGGGATATAGGTTATGGCGGTTATCAGGTTGGCGCATTTATGTCCGGTTGGGCAGAGTGGAATGATAAGTTTAGAGATGTTGTTCGCCGTTTTTGGAAAGGGGATGAAGGTCAGGTTGCTGTTCTAGCCAGTCGGGTGGCCGGTTCCAGTGATGTTTTCAACCATACGGGGCGCAACATATGGAGTAGTGTTAATTTTGTTACGGCGCACGATGGTTTTTCATTAAGAGATTTGGTTAAGCATAATCAAAAGCACAATTTTGCTAATAATGAAAATAACCGTGACGGTTCAGACAGCAACTGGAGTTGGAATTCCGGAGCAGAAGGAGAGACAGATAATTCCATAATCATAGATAATCGAATTAATCGAATGAAGGCAATGTTTGCAACCTTGCTTCTTTCTTTTGGAACACCGATGATTTTGGCCGGAGATGAATTGTGCCATACCAATATGGGTAACAACAATCCCTATTGTCAGGATAATTCCATTACATGGATAAACTGGGAAGGTATTAACCGCATAGACAGAGAAATGGCCAAATATGTCAGACGCTTAATTAAGCTGAGAAAAAGATTGGGCATATTTGAAAGAAAAAAATTTTTGGTAGGTGCACCTGTTGATGATAAAAACATTAAAGATATTACGTGGTATAATGAGCTTGGTCATGAAATGACGACGGCTGAATGGCAGGATAATAAGCGTAAATCATTGGCATATAGTGTATACAACGGAAAAAAATATGTTTTTTGCATTTTGAATGCTCAGTCAAAAGATATAAATTGGCAATTGCCAAATATAGATCGCAGAATGTGCTGGAAATTATTGCTGGACAGTTCAAGCAAATTTTTAACCAAAGTCAATACATGCAGCAACCAAAAAGTAAGTGTTCCGGCATGGAGTGTCTTGCTTTTTGAAATAGATAAATAAATATGGAGTTATAAATGGATAATTTAAAATTATTGGCAGAAAAGTTGGGAATATCAACTCATTTTACAGATGCCGGAAAAAATAGAAAAGAATATGATGTTGATGAAAATCTTTTGGCTTTTTTTGCAGAAAAAATGGGTTATAAAGCTTCCAGTTCAGAAGAAATAAACAACTCCATAGAAGCGGTAGATAAAAGAAGATGGCAACAGTCTTTAGAAAAAATTTATGTTGTTGAGCAAGATGATGTTAAGTTTGATTTGGTTGTTCCGGCAGATTATGCGTCAGAAGATTTTGCCTTAAATTTAACCAGCAAATATTGCACGGTTCCCGAGCCAATGTCATTTGAAGTGATTAATGATGAAGAATATCGCTTAATCGGCAAGACCAAATATGTTCGCCTCAAATTTATTATCACCTCAAAGTTAGAAATAGGTTATTATGATGTGGATTTGCAAGTCGGTTTCAAACATTATAAAACAACCCTTGCCGTTGCGCCGAAACGCTGTTGGCAGAATGAGGCTTTGCAGCACAAACTTTGGGGGTATGCAATTCAACTTTATTCATTAAAGAGTGAAAGAAACTGGGGTGTTGGTGATTTTACGGATTTGGCAAATTTTGTAAAATTGGCAGCCCAATCCGGAGCAGATATTATAGGTATAAATCCGTTAAATGTTTTAGCGCACGATTATCCTGAAAATGCCAGCCCGTATCAGTCAATCAGCCGCATATACTTAAACCCGATTTATATTGATGTTGAAAAAGTTCCCGAATATCAAGCAGAAGATAAAGAAGAATATGCCGAGGATATTGAAGAATTTCGCCAAAGTGAATTGATTCAATATGAGCATATATATCCGATAAAAATCAGCTTTTTACAAAAGTGTTATGACAGATTGATAGAAAATAAAAACTCAGACAGATATAAAGAGTTTGAAGAATATATGGTCAAAGAGGGTGCCGAGTTGGAAAGATTGGCTATTTTTCAAACCTTATATCATCAATATACCAATGAAGTTTGGGGCGGGTGGAAAGCATGGCCTGAAGAATATCAAACCCCACATTCATTAGCCGTAAAAGAATATGCCAAAGAACATGCGTATGAAATAAATTTCTTTAAGTTTTTGCAGTTTGAGGCAGAAAGACAATTAAAAGAAGTTGTTGAAATTGTAAAATCATCAAAAATGAAAGTTGGTTTGTACAGAGATTTGGCGGTAGGTGTCGGACAAGACAGTGCCGAAGTTTGGAGCGAGCCGGATTTATTCTTTAAGGAAGCAGGAGCAGGTGCGCCGCCTGATGCGTTTTTCCCTGCAGGACAAAAATGGAATTTGGGTGCGTTCAGACCTCAAGCATTAAAAGATGATGCATACAGACCTTTTATTAAAATTTTAAGAGCCAATATGAACTATGCCGGAGCTTTAAGAATAGACCATGTCATGAGTTTGTTGCGCTTATTTATTTTGCCTGAAAAAATGGACGGTGGCACATATATATATTATAACTTCAAAGATATGCTCAATATTGTAGCGTTAGAGAGTTGCTTAAATAAATGTGCAATAGTTGGAGAAAGTATTGGTAATGTTCCGGACGGATTTTTAGATAGTCTGGCAGAAAAAAATATATATTCTTTGAGCGTTTTATGGGCAGAGAGATATAACTGCGGTTGGGGAGATTTTAAATTGCCTCAAACTTATCCGAACAATGCTTTTGTATCTGTCGGCACACATGATATGCCGCCTTTAAGAATGTGGTGGTTCGGCTATGATATTGAACTTTCATATCAATTGGGCTTAATTGAAAATGAGCATCTTCGTAATGAAGAATACAAAAAAAGAGAAAATGACCGTTGGCATTTGTTAAAGGCGCTGGATGAAGCAAAAGTTTGGCCTGAAGATAATTTAAGAAAGGCAGATTATATTTATGGAGAAAATTATCCGGAAGGTATGGAAGAAGCCATTCATAAATTTATGGCAAAGACCAATTGTCCGGTTTTCTTGGCTCAGTTGGAAGATATTTTGCATGTAGAAAAACAGCAAAATCTTCCAGGAACAGATAGAGACCTGCATCCAAACTGGAGAAGAAAAATTCCGGTTGCATTGGAAAAATTGGCTCAAGATATTGCCTATATTCGCAATGTCGCGGCAATTACTTCCGAAAGATAGACAGAATAAAAAAACTCCCAAGATTAAAATCTTTGGGAGTTTTTTTTTACGAATTGCAAAAAACACTCAATTTTAAATATATTGACAAAGCTTTCAAAATATTACATCTTATGCCTCATAAGAAAATATAATTATGAACTTAAAATTATTTTTGTATGAAACAATTTTTTTTAGAATTTATCGGTCTAGCCCTTGTCGGGATAGTGTTATCATCCGGTGTTTGTTTATTTGTGCTAGAAGATATTGTATCGTGGCAAACGATAGTTTTACCTCCTGTAATAATCGCTGCAATTTATTGCATTGCTAAAGCTCTTGAAAACGGCTATGGTGAAGATGCTGTTGATGACTGATTGAGTGTTTTATTTATTTTTATATTAACTGTCTTAAATTCAAAAATTATGAAATTGAATACTATTGATACTATTAAAGATTTGGTTCTTTAGAAAATGCTGCTGACAATATGGGAATGTTCGGTGATTTAGCCGTTGAACTCCATTAAATTAAAAAAGGTTTGAGTCTTTACTCAAACCTTTTTTCTTTTGTAACGCTTCCATTTCTTTTTGTCGCGAGGTTAGTTCTATTGCTCATGCTTTTGCCTCTTCCTTTTGACTTATTCTAAAGTAAGCGTTTTTTTTACTTACAAGTAATTAAGCAAAGATGTGCTCATGGCTGTTTGCAAAACCGAATAAGAAGCATTGAGCTGATTAACGGCCAACAACATTTTAACAGAGGCTTCTGTTTGATCAACATTTTTTAAGCTATCTATATTTGTTTGCAAATTAAACTCCACTTGTGTTAAGTTTTCATTGACAGTGTTCAAGACAACGGTATTTGAATCCATTTTTGCTTGAATGGTGTATAAATCTGCATTTTTAGAGCCGTCAGATGTTCCGCCGCTAAACAACGCGTCACTAATTAAGTTGAGAGCTTCTTCAACCAAATCTTGAGTTTTAAGAGGGTTAACGGTCACATCTTCTTCCAGAGGGTTTCTGGTATCAACCAAATTACCCTGAGCAATAGAGCCAAGAGCTCTAAACATTTTTTCAAAGGCTCCGTTTTTAGCATTAACATCTAACACCAAAGATTGATTTTCACTAATTCTTTTTTCCGTATCAATATCACCGCCTTGATAATAGGTTTGAGCCGTCATACTCCAATTATTAGAATTAATGGTTTGAGTATTATCAGGCCAATATCCGGGCTCATAGGTAACATAAAGCTCCGTTCCATCAGGGCTAATTCCGGTAACCTGAACGTGAGAAGCAATGTTTTTATCAAAACCATTCATGTTAACCACGGTTCCAATCGGAAAAGAGGTGCTAAAGTTTGCATTTCCGCCACCGGCTAAAGTTTCAGAAGCTTGAACTGGGGTAGATTCTTCAAAGGTGATAGTCTTACCATCAGCAGAAACAGACTTTACCACATAAGAACCACTATTAGCTCCAGCATCACCCAATACCAATGTGTCACCGGCTTTAATAGATGAAAAGGCTCCAACTTGAGTTGCTTTAACAGTGTTAGCGGTTGCATCAAATATTAAATCGCCGGTGGTTTGAGCATTGGCAGTTAACACATCTTTGAGGAAACTGCCGCCATTGGCTTTAATTGTTCCGGTGTTTGTACCGGTATTGATAAGCTCAATTTCTCCGGTTTGTTCGGAAGATACTTCATAAACAGACAAATCTGCATTGCCGTTTGTTGGATATACAATATTAATACCATCATAATAAGCCTGAAATTCTTCCAATGTGGTAAAAGGAAAATTAACGGGAGCTTGCTCAGATTTTCCGCCGCCAAACAAATATTTTCCGTTAGCAGAAATATTCAAGCAATCAGCCAAAGCTTGCATTGTCGTAAAAGCAAAAGACTGCAGTTCTTTTAATTTTTGATATTGCTCATCACTCATGGTATGAGGTTCACCGGTTATAACGCCTTGAGCATTTAACAAAGTAGATTCGCCATCAATGGTATAAAGAGGAAAAGAAAATGTATTATCCTCTTCATCAAATGTAAAATTAGGAAAATTTCCGGGGTCTGTATTTTGCAATTTATCTTTTAATGCATTTAAGACGTTAGTGGCATAATCATCAGTACCCGGTGTTAGAGTGGATAAATCAATATTATTACCGGTATTATCACCATTATCAGTAAAAGTATAAGTTTCACCATTGACAGTAATTGTTGTACCAACATAAACATCATCATTGCTGCTCAAGGTAATTTTTCCGCCGGTATAATCCGGAGTAATGGATTCTAAGTCCATACCGCTAAATTCATTAAGCAAAGACTTCATATCTGTAATATTATCATATATTGCAGACAAAGAAGTATTGATAGCATTGACTTCAGTTTCAATGATTTTGTTATTTTCAATAAAATTGGTTACAACACCAAGAGCAGCTTCATTACCCACAATGGCAGAAGCACTCATGCCATAACCAGAATAAACAGGAGATTTTAATCCGGTCTGAGCTTGGAAACCATACAAATCAACATAAGACTTTGTATTAAGAGTACGATTGACCATGTTAACATAAGTATTATAAGTAGGAACTCTAGTCATAACACATCTCCTAAATAATGTTTAATAACATATCTAAAATTTCTTTATTAGCCGTAAAAGCTTTGGCATTAGCGGCATAAGTTTGTTGATAAATAATCATATAGCCCAACTCTTGGTCAATATCCACACCGCTGATAGTAGCCTCTTTTGTGGAGATTGAAGAACACAGTTCATTTTGATAATCCACATTGTATTGAGCATCGCTTTTTTGAGCGGCAATTGTACCAACAAAAGTTGAAGCATAGTTAGCCAGAGTCGTCTGAGTAGCACCGATAGCACCGGCCTGATTAAAACTAAGACTTTGAGAAAAAACTTCAGTCAAATCTATGGCAATATCATTGGCAGATTTGGTTAATTGGAATTCTCCTGAATTAGCATTAAATTCGGGAGAACCGCCAGCAATAAGGTTAGGATTTTCTTGAATATCATCTCTTACCCCGATAGAAGATGCCATAGTCGCATTAGAAACTTGCAAACCAAGTTTTTCCATCAATCCGGAAGAAGGATCCCCATTCATTCTGTTTTCCTGAATTTCCAATTGGTCACCGTTAGCATCCACAATTCTCATGATATAACCGTTTCCGTTAGGAACTAAGGAAGCTCTGACAGTTTGATTGAGTGTAGGGTCATTATTGATTTTATCAACAATATCTTGAATACTGTCACCGGGATTAATAACAATAGAAGCAAAATTTAAACCTTGTGAAGAGGATGAAAATCCCCAAACCACTTGCTCAGTAATGTTTAAGTTAGTGTTCTTTGACAGAACTTTAGTGTCATAAACAGAATTATTGTTAGATGAAGTAAATAAGTCATTCATGCCAAAAAAGCTTGAAAAACCGCTATATTGAAAATCATAATTCTCAGAGCCGTTTGCAGCAAACTTAATGGTAACATTTTGTTGCTCAGAACCGATTGCGGAAGATGCTTGATCAATAATTCCGAAAGAATAATTACTATCCCCCGTATCAATTAATAAATTTCCATTATCATCAATTTTGACCACGGCTTGCGGAAGGTTTCCACCGGTAGGAGAAGTCATCCAATCTTGAATAGCTTGGGTCATCTCTTCTATCGTTCCTTCTGTAAATCCCATATCACCGCCCAAAGAAGCAGTTGCTACTTGTTTTCCGCTTTGGTCAAAAATAACAAAGCGCACATCTCCATTTTCAATTTTAATTCGTTGTTGGGCAGCATCAATAAAAGTTCTGGATCCGGTCAAACTAGACGGGGCCGGAATGGCAGTTCCTTGGTTGTGGATAGCGTTAATGGCATCTTTAAGCTCACCGGCCAATTCATCAAGCTGAGATTGTAAAGATGGGAGAATATTATCACGAATATCAATTAAACCTTTGAGTTCTCCGTCTTTAATCAAATTGGTAATATCTTTGCCATCAACATAAATACCGTCAATCTCTCCGCCGGCATAAGAGGCCGTTGGTCCGACTTGAGATACGGGAGTATGAGAAAGATAATGAGGATCATTGTCTAAAAGAGTGATTCCCGATGTGGTTTGAACAACCATGGAACCATTTTTTCTCTTAAAATAGCTAATATCAATTTTTTCGCTCAAAGAACGCAAAATCTGGTCTCTTTGGTCTTCCAAATCGGCAACACCGTCATAGCCCATAACTTTGTATTTAACAATTTTTTCATTAATATCATCAAGAGTTTTGAGATTGTTGTTAATTTCATCAATATCTTCTTTAATATTTAAGTCAGCATCACCACGATATTTTTGAATTTCAGTGGCAATAGAATTAAGTCTTGAAGTTATGGTTTGAGCGTTTGTAAGCAAGGTATAACGAGCGGAAGCAGATGTAACATCAAGAGCAAAAGTTTCAAAAGCGGTTTGCAAGCTTCCGACGTTGGCGGCAATAGAATTATCGCCGCTGGTTGTTCCAAGCAGCATCTCGGTTTTACCCAAATAATCATTAACAGAACTATATTGCCCATAAGCTCCGTTTGAAGCAAGATAACTTTTTAATAAACTTTCATCAACGACTCTATCAACACTATTAAGTGTAACTCCCATACCAGAACCGGCCACAACCAAATTTTTTTGGCTGGCGGTTTTTCTTGTATATCCTTCAGTATCAGCATTAGAAATATTTCGGCTGACCAAATCCAACTGTGTCTGAGCCGTTTTCATACCGGAAAGCGCAATATCAAATCCAGGAATTAAAGACATGTTCTCCTCCTTTTATAAAGTTCTGTTTATAGCGATTGCATTCTTGCTATTATCCAAAGGCGAATATTTTCCTTGATTACCATAGGATGTCGCATTTGCATTATTAGCAGCTTTGGCAAAATTAATAATAGATTCCATAACGCTTTGGCTTGTTTGCATACGCGTTTTAAGAAGTTGATTATTTTCGTTTAAGAGTTTATCCAGCAAAGAGGCTTCTTCTTTGAGAGAAGAGCGTTCTTCAATGCTGAGCTCTTCTAAATAATTTTTATGTTTAATAAAGAAAGCGACCAAAGAACGATACACACCAACTGTTTGAGCCTTTTTTTCAAACAAAGAAGAAATAACATCCATATTCATCTCACGCAAAGCCTGATTTTCTTCTTGCAAAAGAGAAGAAAAACAAGAAACAATATTGCGATAATCTGCAATTTTTTGACGAATATCTTCAGGTTTAATTTGTTCAATATTTTCCATGTTCATATCACAAAGCGTTAGAGCTTTGAGCCTCCTGCATTTGAATAATGGTGTCCATTACTGAATCGGCAATGCCGACGGTTCCTGTTTTGGCCATAACTTTGCCATATTCATTAAGCAATAAAGAGCGATAAATTTTTTCAGCATGACCTCCGCCAAACATTCCTTCGGTTGAAATTCCTTCAAACATAGATTCCATTGTTTTGGTCATAAAAAAGGCTTCAAAATCTTCAGCGATCTCACGAGCTTGACGGAGCTTATCATCAGAATTTTGATTGCGAATTGATGCATAAGAATTGTCAAGCTTCATAAAAGAAGAATATGTTGTATTAATATCAGTCATATTAAATCACCTCAATATCTGCTTGCAAAGCACCGCTTGCTTTAATTGCTTGTAAAATACTGATTAAATCATGAGGCGTTACGCCCAAAGCGTTTAAGCCGTCAACCAGTTCTTGTAAATTAACACCGGTGTTAAGCACCGTGAGTCTGCTATCATTTTCTTCTTCAATATTAACTAAAGTATCTGTTGCCAAAATGGTTTCACCGTCAGAGAACGGCAAAGGTTGAGAAACAAAAGGCACTTCAGAAATTTTGATGGTAAGGTTACCCTGAGCAATGGCCAATTTATTAATTTTTACGTCTTTGCCAATTACAACAATCCCTGAGCTTTGATCAACAACCACTTTAGCCAATTGGTCGGGCTGAACTTGAAGCTGTTCAATTCTTGTCATTAAAGCCACCAGATTATTTTTATATTCTTGCGGCACATCCACACTAACTGTTCCCGCATCAAGAGCTTTAGCAGTTTGAACACCTAAATTTGCATTAATAGCATCGCTAATTCTGCGAGATGTTGTAAAATCTGGGTTTCTTAAGGCGATGCGAATATTTTCCATATTATCAAAGACAAAAGGAATTTCATTTTCAACAATTGCACCGTTAGGGATCTTGCCTGAGGTAGGAACGCCTCTTGTAACAGATTGATTAGCTCCTTGAGCAGAAATGCCGTTAACAGAAATCGGTCCCTGAGCCACGGCATAAACTTCACCATCGGCACCGGCTAATGTTGTTGCAATTAAAGTGCCGCCTTGCAAATTTTTGGCATCACCCATGGCACTGACAAAGACATCAATTCGGCTACCTTGTCTTGCAAAAGGCGGCAGATTTGCAGTGACCATAACGGCGGCAATATTTTTAGATTTGAGTTGTCCGTCTCTGGCATTAATTCCGATTTGATCCAAAAGAGAGATAATACTTTCTTTGGCAAAATCAATGGAGCGAATATTATCTCCGGTTCCGTTTAAGCCCACAACCAAACCATAACCAACAAGTTGGTTATCGCGAACACCTTCAAAATCGGCAATATCTTTGATTCGAGAAGAGGCAAAAGCTTCTGTATTTAAATAAAGCATAGAAAATAAGACAGAAAAAATTGCCGTTTTTTTAAGAATTGAATTAAACATTGCCCAAAACTTTCAAAAAATATTAATGTCTACAAAAATATATGCAAAAACCGTGCCAATTTAAAATTGTATTAGTTGTGGAAAAAAAGAAGTAATAAAACACAAAATATTATGTACAAAAAAATAAATTACATAACATAGTAAGTATAAAAGTGTATTTTGAATAAAATACACTTTTTTTGACTCAAATTTCTTTTTTTAATTGTATTTTTATAATCATTCAGTATAATTGATAATATTAGTAAAATGTAATATACGTGGTTTTAATAATGACAAAATTGATGAATAAAATCATTATGATAAATAATCGCAGAACCAGTATGCGATTATGTTTTCAAGAATGGGAAGCTTTGTACGAAGTTTGCAAAATAGAAAAGATTTCTAAAAACCATTTAATTGAACTTATAGAAGGCAATAAAAGCAACAAATTAGGTTTGACATATTCCACCAGACTATTTTTGATGGCCTATTTTAGGGAAGCTGCTTCAGAAGAGGGGCACAAAAATGCCGGACATGGTATGTTAGAAAATTATGCTTCTATAAATAAAATATTGCAAAACATATCAGAAAAAAAATAGTCAAATTATAGAACTAAATTAACAACTTGATTAAAATCAAGTTGTATTTTTTTTTAAACAAGGTAGAGTTAGAAAAAAATAAAATTTAGGAGCAGATGATGAAAAATTTAATTTCATTTTTATTTATATCAATATTTATGTGTGCTTGTGCCACAGATCCATACACAGGAGAGAGCAAAGTTTCTAACACCGCGTGGGGAACAGGTATTGGAGCAGCGGCCGGAGCCGGAATTGGCGCCTTGATTGATGGAGAAAAAGGTGCCTTGATTGGTGCCGGTATTGGTGCCGTATCCGGAGCCGGTGTTGGCGGATATATGGATTTGCAAGCCAGAAAACTGCGTCAAGAGTTAGAGGGAACAGGCGTTAGAGTTGCCAAAAACGGTAATAACATTGTTTTGATTATGCCGGGAAACATTACTTTTGATACCAATAAATCTAACATCAAATCTAATTTCAAACCGGTTTTAGATTCTGTTGCCAAAGTGATAAAAGAATTTGATAAAACAAAAGTTCAAATTACCGGATATACCGATAATACGGGAACAGCCGCATATAATAATCAACTTTCTGCAGAAAGGGCAAATTCTGTTGCCACATATTTGCGCTTAAGAGGTGTGGCTCCGAGCAGAATTTTTGCTTCCGGTTTAGGTTCTTCTAACCCGATTGCGTCTAACACAACGGCCTATGGCAGAGAGCAAAACAGAAGGGTTGAAATTAATTTAATTAGTTATTAAAAAAGAAGGACCTGAAACAAGGTCCTTTTTTTATGGAAAGATAGCATGATTGATATTCAAGATATAACGGTTCGTATCGGAAATAAGGTTTTGTTAGAAAATGCCTCCGCTCATATCGCAGACGGCTGGAAAGTTGGTGTTGTCGGTGCAAATGGTTGCGGTAAGTCAACGCTATTTAAAACCTTGCTGGGTCAGCTTGAAACCGAGCTTGGAGAAATATCTCTTCCTAAAGAAAGTAAAATTGTGACCGTATCTCAAGAAATGAAAGACATAGAGATTTCTATTTTGGATTACGTTTTATCTCAAGACAAAGAGCGTTGTGCATTGTTAAAAAAACTAGAGCAAGCCTCAGAGCATGAGCTCGCAGATATTTATGAGCGCCTTAATTTAATAGAAGCATCATCGGCAGAGGGTAGGGCATCTTCCATATTAATCGGATTAGGTTTTAAGAATGAAGATTTTTTAAGAAGCATCAAAGAGTTTTCCGGTGGTTGGAGAATGAGAGTTGCTTTGGCTGCGGCTTTGTTTCAGCCTTCAGATATTTTGCTTCTGGATGAACCGACCAACCACTTGGATATGGAATCAAGCATTTGGTTGGAAGACCATTTGAAAAAATATAAAGGAACATTGCTCTTAATTAGCCACGATAAATATATTTTGAATGATTTGTGCAATCATATTATTCATTTTGAAAACCAAAGATTAAATACCTATAACGGCAATTATGATACATTTTGTTCAACCAGAAGCTTGCAGCGTGAAGTACAGGCAAAAATGATTGAAAAACAAGAAAAGCAAAGAGCACATCTGCAGTCTTTTATTGATAGGTTTAGGTACAAGGCTTCCAAAGCCAAGCAAGCGCAAAGCCGTATCAAAATGCTTGAAAAAATGGAAACAATAGCTCCGTTAGGAGCTGAATATGCAAGCTCATTTAATTTTCCGGAACCCTTAAAATTGGCATCTCCTTTAATAAAAATAGAAGATGTTTCAGTGGGTTATGATGATAATGTGGTGTTAAAAAATCTAAAGTTGAGCTTTTCTAACACAGACAGAATAGCGTTGTTAGGTGCAAATGGTAACGGTAAGTCTACATTTGCCAAGTTGCTTTCAGATAAATTAAAACCGTTTAGTGGTCAAATAATAAAATCTTCAAAGTTAGAAATTGGTTATTTTGCCCAACATCAGTCTGAAGAGTTGCCTTTGGATATGACGCCTTGTGATTATTTAAAAAGCCTGATGCCCGATTCGGCTGAAACTAAAATCAGGGCGCATTTGGCCTCTTTTGGACTTAATCAGGAAAAAGCCACCACAGAGATATCTAAATTATCCGGCGGAGAAAAAGCACGTTTGCTTTTTGCCGTAATGTCCAGAAAAGCACCGTCTTTACTCATTTTGGATGAACCGACCAACCACTTGGATATAGAAGGAAGAGAAGCCTTGATAGAGGCTCTGAACTCTTATAGCGGCGCAGTTTTATTAATCACACACGATTTACATTTGGTAGAACTTGTGGCAGAAGATTTGTGGCTGGTTAAAAATCATACTTGCAAAGCTTATGATGGTGATTTAGAAGATTATAAAAATTCATTATTGGCAGTTGAGGTAAAACCTCTTAAAAATGAACAAAAAGAAAAGAAAGAAGATAAGACGGAAAAAATAAACAATTATAGCAAAATCAAATTCTTAAATTCAGAAATTAAGAAGCAAGAAAAACTTTTGAATAAATTAGAAGCAGAAAAAAAGATTTTGGAAGAAAAATTTAGCTTAATAACAGATACAAATGAGCTGATAAATTTGCAAAAAGATTTTGCTTATTTACAAAATAACATTGAAAAAACAGAAAATTATTGGATGGAACTTTCTGAAGAACTTCAAAGTTTGGAATAACAAGGAGAAGATATGGAAGAAAAAATTTTATTACTTTCTTGTTGTGCGCCGTGTTCATGTGCGGTTATAAAAAAAATGGCAGAAGAAAAAACAGATTTTGCCGTTGTGTTTTATAATCCCAACATCAGACCGTTTTCAGAATATCAAAAAAGATGCGGAGAAAACAAACGGGTTTGTGAATTATATCAAGTTCCGTTTATTGAATTAGAATATGATAATAAGCGTTGGTGTGAGGCAACACAAGGTTTGGAAAATGAGCCGGAAAGGGGAAGCCGATGCTCAATATGTTTTCATCTGAGATTAAAAAGAGTAATGGAATATGCCAAGGCAAAAGGTTTTACGGCAGTGGCTTCTGTTTTGGGTGTTTCCAGATATAAGAATCTCAATCAAGTAAATGAAATGGCTCAAAAAGCCAGCAAAGAAACAAATATGCCCTATGTTCATATAGAGGGGAGAAAAAATGGCATGCAAGAGATTCGCATGCAGCTGATTAAGGAATTAAACTTATATAATCAAGATTATTGCGGTTGCAAGCCAAGATAAAAAAAAGGAGTTTTGAAACTCCTTTTTTTAGATAGCTACAGATTTTTTAACCACACGCAGCGGAACCATATATTCTCTGGCCACTTCATCATTATCCAATTCCACAATTAAAACCTCGTCAACAGATTGTAACGGAGACTTTGCTTGAGGGTCAATTCCTTCCAAAACAATAGCATTTTCGCGGTTTCTATATAATAATGCACTTGTATTCCCATCAAATACAAAACGAGGATTTTCAGGACCACCCAAACGAGCAGAAATTAAAATCATAATTTCACCGGCGGCATTTTGTAAAATATTAAATTTTGATTCTTTTTCAGTTACAATATCACTAGCCATTATTTTTCTCTGCATATCATTTTATTAAAACTAAAAAAATCATATCATAAAATTATTAATAAATATAGTACAAATTTATAAAAAAAATTTTTTTATACAAATTTATTTTTTATGTTGACATAGTTTTTTTTATCATATATATATTCCCTCGTTGTTAAGACAACGGGTGCGTAGCTCAGCTGGTAGAGCATTTGACTTTTAATCAAAGGGTCTCGGGTTCGAATCCCGACGCGCTCACCATTTTAAGAAAACTCCGCTTTTGCGGAGTTTTTTTTGTGCTTGGTTTCGTTCGGGATTCGAACCCGTAAGGGAGCGCTAAGCAAAAAGGCGTCTCATTGTCAAAGTATGGGGGCTCTACGTCAAAAATGGGGGCAAAAGCAGTACTCAAGATTATAAAAAGTATTATAATCAGTTCACCACAAACCTATTTTGGAGGACTGCTAATGCC
>CASFJL010000002.1 GCA_949295005.1 uncultured Pseudomonadota bacterium
ACTATGTCTTGGTTCTTGACACATCGTTTTACTTCCTTTTCGTTATATTCTCCTATATAACCTAGCTCTTATTATACTAAATTTTGGTTAATGAAGCAACAAAAAACGCACTTCTTTGAGTGCGTTTTTTTTTGGGGGGTGTGACATCTTTTTTGATATGAAAATCAAAAAAAATATAATTTGAAATTATTGAAATGAGTTTATGAGAGAGCCGGCAAGCATATACCACCCATCTATTAAAACAAAAAATATTATCTTAAACGGCAAGGCTAATACGGTTGGCGGCAGCATCATCATACCCATAGACATTAAGACAGATGCAATAACCATATCTATAATCAAAAATGGAATGTAAATTAAAAAGCCTATTTCAAACGCTCTTCTTAATTCACTAATCATGAATGCGGGAATGACCGTTTTGAGTGAAGCGTCTTTTATATTTTCTGGTTTTTCTTGGCTCAAATCATTAAATAATAACAAGTCTTTTTCACGTGTGTTTTTGACCATAAATTCTTTGAATGGAATCGATGCTTTTTCAAGTCCCTCCAGATTGTCTAATTTTTCTTCAAACATGGGTTCTAACCCTTGTTCCCAAGCTTTTTCCATAGTGGGAGCCATGATAAAAAGACTTAAAAACAAGGCAAGTGAAATTAATACCATATTAGGAGGGGTTGAGTTGGTGCCCAATGCACTTCGGGTGATGGAAAACACTACAATTAATCTGGTGAATGAGGTCATCATGATTAAAATTGAGGGCGCAATTGATAATACGGTTATCATCATGATAACATTGAAAATTCTGGAGGTGGCAGAACCGGTTGGCGTGTCTCCTATGTTTAAGCTCAGCGTTTGTGCTTGAGCAAAATCTGTTTGGAATAAATATGCCAAGCATAAAAATATTGCAAATATCAAACTTTTTTTAATCATTATTCAAACCTTTTACAATATTTGTTGCAGAAATGTTTTTTTCAATCACCTGAGAGTTTGGTCCAACTAATATTAAATGTTCTGTGTTGTCCCTTTGGATTAAAACCAATATATTTTTTGCGTCAATTCTTTTTATTTCAATGATATTCAACCGGCTTTTTTTATTGAATTTGTTTAAAAAACTGCTTTTTTGTTCAATATATTTTATTCCACATAATGTTATAAAAAGCAGACCTAAAACTAAAATTAATGCCATTAGAGCATGTAAAACTTGAATCCATTCCATTTTAACCTCATCTTAATATTCTCTTATTATAGACATCTTATTATACAAAGCAATAAACAGCTGTTGCTTTGTTGATAGTTTGTTGTTAAGTTTATTTTATGATGGAATATGATTTTGATATAAAAGAACCAACGCCTGATAATCAAAGAACAAACTTTGATTTGTTGGCTTTATCTAAAAATATATCTCCCTTAATTAAGAAAATTTTGGGAAAAAAAGGTTTTATGGAGGTGGATATTGTTACAAATTGGGCCAAAATTGTTGGTGAGGATTTGGCTCAATATAGCGTGCCTCTAAAAATTGATTTTAAGAAAAATCAGCGTAATAATGCTATCTTGCATTTGCAAGTGCCAAGTGGCGCTTTTGCTTTGGAAATACAGCACCGTGAAAATTTTATTTTAGAAAAAATTAATGCGTATTTTGGATATAATGCCGTATCTGGTGTTAAAATTATTCAAAATTCTGCCATGCCCCTTAAACAAGATTATGAACCTGTTGAAACAAAAAAACAAAACCTGCTGACTGATAATGAAAAAAATTATATTCAACAGCAAACTGAAGACATAAAATCTCAAAAATTAAAAGAAATTTTAATAAAATTAGGACATAGTATCTTCAACGAATCTCATTTGAAGGAAAAAAAATAAAATGAATTTTGAAAAATTAATTAAAAATTTGAGTGCCGTCGTGGCTGCCGGTGTGGTGTTTTTTTTGGCTCTTGGAATGTATTTGTCTTTTAAAGGGTTTGTCTTTTATCCTGATGGCAGAATTGAGTTGATTTCTGCTGCTAATGCGGCGCAAAAAAATCTGCAAAACGGGAAAATTGCTCCTAATTTATTAATCCCGTGGGGACCACAACTTGGTAGCAATCAGGCTAAAATTACTTTATATGAATTTTCCTCTTACGGGTGTTATCATTGTGCGGAATTTCAGCTTAAAACTTTGCCTGTGATTAAGAAAAAATATATTGATACCGGCATTTTACGTATTGTTTTTAGCGATTTTCCTTTGGATAAAAATTCTATGCAAGCATCTTTGTTAGCGCATTGTTTTTCCGGAAATAAGTTTTTTGAATTTAGCGATTTGTTGTTTGCAGAACAAAAAAAATGGGGGCTTTCCAAAAAACCTTATGAAACTTTTTTGAAATATGCTCAATCTTTTGGATTGTCTAAAGAAAAGGCTCAAGCATGTATGCAAGATAAAGAAGTGGCTGAAGAAATTTTGGAAAGACGACAATTTGCAATTGCAAATTTAGGAATTTCCGGCACGCCTTCTTTTGTGATTTCCAGCGTGAAAGGCAGAGAAGTTATATATGGCGCTCCTGATATTAACGCGCTTGAGGAACTTATTCAAAAATATTTGCCGGTTGCAAAAAATTAGTTATTCATTAACTTGTTTTGCTTAATATACTAAGAGATTTGATATGCAAAATTTGCCGAATGACTTGAAGAAAATTGAAGAGAGAATTGCAAAAATAAATTCTCAAAGACAAAAAAAATTAGATAAAAAAGTCTCTGACAATTCTTTTGTGCGTTTTTCTCAAGTTGGGCTAAGAGTGGGGGCTGAGCTTTTGTCCGGCGTGCTTATCGGTGCCGGTATCGGTTATGCCTTTGATGCTTGGTTAAATACGAAACCTTTGGGACTGATTGTGTTTTTGTTTTTGGGCGGTGCAGCCGGAGTCTTAAATGTTTATAAGTTTGCCAAGTCTCAAGAAGAAAAAGAGGAGTAATATTTATGTCTAATCCTATGGAACAATTTAATATTAAACCTTTGATACCGTTGGAAGTTAACGGTTATAATATTTCTTTTACAAATTCTTCTTTGTTTATGGTCTTGGCTGTTGTTTCTTGTGTGCTTTTGTTTGCTTTGTGTTTAAGAAAAAGAACAATTGTTCCTTCTTTGGCTCAATCTGTTCCAGAAGTCTTGTATGAGTTTGTATATAACCTTTTGAAAGAAAATGCCGGTCCAACCGCCGTGCGCTATTTTCCGTTTATTTTTACATTGTTTTTATTTGTGGCTTTTGGAAATTTGCTTGGCTTGTTTCCTTATGCATTTACTTTTACTTCTCATTTGGCCGCAGTCGGCGGGCTTTCTTTATTGGCTCTCTTATATAATATTATCATTGCGGTTCATCATAAAAAATGGGGGTTCTTCAGAACTTTTATGCCTAAAGGAATTCCTTCAATGCTTGCCCCGTTGATTATTCCGATTGAAACAATTTCTTTCTTGTCAAAGCCTTTTAGCCTGACCGTTCGTTTGGTGGCAAATATGACGGTGGGACACATTATGCTTAAGATTATTGCCGGATTTGTTTTTGCTCTTGGACTTGCCGGAATTATTCCTTTGGCATTTGATGCTTGTATTGTGGTGTTTGAAATTTTTATCGCATTGTTGCAAGCGTTTATATATACGGTTTTAAGTTGCATTTATTTAAGTGATGCTATACATAGCCACTAAATATTTCAACAAATATAATTATGTTGTTTTGTTAATGTTATTGAATGGAGATTATTAAAATGGAACCTATGGCTTATATTGGCGCCGGTATGTGTGCCTTGTCTATGATGGCTGCCGCTTGGGGTGTGTCTCAAGTTTGGACAACAATTATTTCTACGGTTGGTCGCAACCCTCAAGTTAAAAAAGATGTCGATATTTATGGTTGGGCCGGTTTTGCTGCCGTTGAAGCTATTGCTCTTTATGCTTTGGTTATTGCTTTGGTTATGCTTACTGGTCAATAATTTTTTGATGTTTGGACGGCAGCTTTGCTTCCTGCCGTCCAATACAAATGATTGGAGTTCTTATGCCTCAGTTAGATACAACATGGTTTATTTCTCAGCTGTTTTGGTTGTGTGTATGTTTCTTTGTATTGCTCTTTTTTATGCGTGCCATATTTGTTCCTAAAATTTCAAATATTCTGGCACATCGTCAACGCAAAATTGATGATTATTTGGTGAAAGCAAATGATTTGAAGGAACAAGCCGCTCAGTCTTTGCAAAAATATCAATCTGCTTTGCAACAAGCCAAAAATGAAGCAAATCTGTCTTTGGATGCATCTAGAGAAGAAATGAAAAATTATGTTGAAAAAAAGCAGAACGAACTTTATTCAAAACTCAATGCCAAGCTTGATGAAGGCGAAAAACAACTCACCGATGCTAAGAAAAAAGTTATGAATGATGTGAAAAATATTTCTCATACTTTGGTGTTGGATATTTTGCCAAAGTTGGGTATTGATAAGGTTTCTGATGATGAGGTTAAAGAAGCCGTTAATGATGTGTTGAAAAATTAATATAAGGATTGCTTCAATGGTTGCTCATGAAAATGCTATGCACGAAGTTTTTTATCAAAATCCAGAATTTTGGGTCGCTGTGTCTTTTGTGTTGGTAGTGGCCTTGTTGGCTTATCCTATTTCTAAAATGATTAAAACCATGTTGCAGAAAAGAGTGGATGCCATTGTTAAAGAAATTAGCGATGCTGCTAATTTGAAAGATGATGCGCAACGTCTTTTGGTGGAATATGAGAGAAAATTTGTTAATGCCGATTTAGAGGCTATGGAAATTATTAAAAAATCTCAAAAAGAAATTAATGCCTTGAAAAAAGAAAGCTTAGATAAGCTTAATAATGAAATTAAACTTAAAGAAAAAGAAGCTGATGAACGTCTTAATGCCGCAAAGTTGAAAGCTCAGAATGAATTGATTGAAATCACAACAGATACGACTATTCATGCTTTGAGAACAATTATACAAAACAGTCTAAATGCTAAAACACAAGACAAGCTGATTGACCAATCTATTTTAGAAATTGAAAAAATATCTAAAGCCGGATAAATAATTATTTGATTATTTGGTTTATTTCTTGTTGGATATTTCTTTGTTTGTTAAAATTTTTATCCAATTCAATTCGCTCTTCACTATTCATTGTGCTTAGGTCTTGATTTATGGTGTTTTTTAATTGGCTCTCTTGCCCGTTTGCTATATTATCCAAATCTTTCAAATAATCTTGATATAATTTTTGATATTCAGGGGTTTTATCTTGTTGTTGAGACGGAAAATCTTCTACTGTTTCAACAGGTGATTGTTCTTCTTTATTGGTAGAAATATTTTCTTCTGTTGGGGTTGTGTTATTATTATTTTTTTCATAAATTAAATTTTCTTCAGGCGTGCTTTCTTGTGCAATTGCGTCAATGCGCGAAATGTGTTTGGTTGTTTGTGTTTG
Organism: uncultured Pseudomonadota bacterium; assembly: GCA_949295005.1. Classification (GTDB taxonomy): domain Bacteria; phylum Pseudomonadota; class Alphaproteobacteria; order RF32; family CAG-239; genus CAJLXD01. The sequence goes on from CASFJL010000002.1 coordinate 5,426, forward strand.
ACCTTCTCTATATTGAGGTAGAAAAACTTTTTCTGGTTTGCTTTGGGCCAAAGCATTTTCGGGAATGAAAAAACTGGGCTTTACCGTCTTTCTGACATAAGGTTGCGGCTGTTGCGCAAATGTTGAAAAAGAAAGGCAAGTGCAATATAACATTATTGAAAAAATTTTTTTATCCATTTATGACCTCATTAAGAGAACTATAAGAATTTATTTATATACTATATTACATGAAAAAGTTTTTATTTTTGTTAATTTTTTATATGTTGCCGATTTATAATCTCAAAGCTAACCCGTGTGAGACTTTGGATCGAAATATTAATGTCAATTTTTCGACTTCTTATGGAAAATTGACTTATGATTTTAATAAAACAACTTCACAAATTTCTGCTTTGGCACAAAAGTATGGGCATAAAGAGCATTCTTTTTTTGCTGCCGGTTTGGCTTTGATTAATGTGGAACATGAATATAAAATGCGTACAGAATTTTCAAAAATAGATGGCGGTTATTGTGTCTTTCCTAAAGATTTGGATATATTTGTGGGATTTTCTCAGCCAAAAATTTATGTCTCTAACCAATTGAAGAAAAACACTTGCGCATATAAAATGGTAATTTTGCATGAACAAACGCATCAAAGAATTAATATCAAAACATTGGATTATTTTTTGCCTTATTTTTATCAGGCAGCAGAAAAAATTATGCGAGAAATTAAGCCGATTCAAGTAAATAATATCTTAGAAGTAAAGGCGGCAACACTTAAATTGACAGAAGAATTTGCTTCAAAATTTGATAAAATTTTGGCTCTCTTTAAAAAAGAGCTTGCTTTGGAGCAAAGCAAGCTTGATTCTAAAAGTAATTATTCTTATGAAAGTAGTTTATGTCGTAAAAATTAATTACTCTTGCAATAAAGTGTCTAAAAACGAATTTATTCCTTTGTATGCATAATCAATATAAGTTTTATCTTTGGCAGAATTACTGTTATAATAGATTCTAACTGTTGTCATGCCGATTTCTTTTGCAAACTCCAGATTGGAATAACTATCATCTACAAATATGCAATCATGTGGGGCGTGACCTATCTTTTGGCAAACTTCAGAATAGACTTGTGAGCTCTCATTCTTTTTATATACTCCAAAGTCTTCAACTGAATAAAATTTTCCTTTGAAAAAATCATACAAGCCTATTCTTTTTAATATTCTTTCTGCAGCGTTACGGCTGCTTGTTGTGAAAATGTATTGTTCATAGGGGAGTTTTTCCAACCTATTTAACAATCCGTCATATGGTTCAATAACATCAACGGGTTTTCTTTCATGATAAGCGTCAAACAAAGCTTTGGCGTCTATTCCATATTCTTTTATAAAAATTTCTCCGCCGTTGCGATATTCTTTATAAGACTCTTTTACCATGGCTTTTGCGGTTGGAATGTCCATTTTTAAGCCTAAATCTTTGACGAGTGCAATTGCTGTTGCTTCATCAAGCATATCTTTAAATTCTTCTGTCTCAATATATAATGTATTATCCAAATCCCAAATAATGACTTTTTTATTTTGCACTTTTTTCTCCATACTTTGTATTTTTTTATATATTTAAGCTTAACAATTTGCTTTGCTTTCGTCAATATTGATTTTGGTTTATTGGTTATCTGCCAGAGCAAAAACATCGCTTACATACCAAGAATTTTGCTTGTTTTCTAATACATATATGATATTGCCTTGACAAAGCCCAAACCAATTATTGTCGCAATTGCTTTTTGTGTAAATATGCAACATTCCTCCGGCTAAAGGTTTTATTTTGGTTATTTGATATTGCATTTTGCTCGGACGTTGCAAGCTTTCATCATCCATTAAAATAAATTTGGGCAATCTTAGCTTTGTGCAGATTTCATTGTGTGGTGTGAGGGTGCATTTAATTGCGCCGTTAATTGCGTTAATCAGTTCATTTTTATTTGCGTAATCCGTTATGGGGCTTTGTTGAGAAAAAGAAAATTGTTGATTGATAATTTCCGTTTCTGGAATTTGAAACATTTGAATTTCTTTAGCCTGAATATTTTCTTGTTCTGAGATATTGCTTTCTTCAGAACAAGCACTTAACAGCAAAATTAAGCTTGTTATAAGAAGAGATTGTTTCATGTTTTTCCCTTATTTAATTATATATTATTTAGTTTATGCTTTATTTTTTTTAGCGCAATAAAAAAAGGGAAGTTTTAAGCTTCCCTTTTTTGAAATATCTTGTGATACAAAATTAGAAGTTGTATCTTGCACCGATAGAGTATTCCATCATATCGTTAGAATTAATAACGCGTTGGTCTAATTTTGTGTAACGAGCCAAAGCGCGAACAGCAATGTTTTCATTTACATTGTATTCAGCACCGGCACCCATGCGGTAACCCCATGTGCCTTCATTGTCAGCAGCGCCGCCTTCAATTTTGCCTTTGAAATCATAGTAAGCTAAACCAGCGGTACCAACCAAAGCAAATTCTTGATCGCAACCCATTGGGAGGTAACCCATAGCATCAATACCATAAGCTTCATATTTAACTTTTGTTACGCCTTCATCAGAAGCTTTTTTATCTGAAGTAGAGCGTTGGTAGAAAGCTTCAACACCAAAGTTTTCATTGTATTGAGAACCAACAAAAATTTTACCGGAGTTGAAGTTGTTTGAAATTTCAGCACCGTTTAAGAAAGAATAACCATATTCAACACCTGCATATGGATTATATTCCATAGCATTTGCATTAGCAGCCATAGCAACAGCTGATACGGCAACCATCAATGCACCAATAGTTTTTTTCATCTAATTTTCCTTTATAAAGTTTAAACCTTTGTCCGATTTAAATAAAATCTAAACCAGTACAACTAACACTATATACATTATTTTCTAAAAATAAAGTAAATTTATTAGATAAATGTGTTGTTTCTGTGCAAAAAACATGCTACCTTGGTATGTATGTAGGAAAATAAAGGAGTTTTGAATGAAAAAAAATCAGCAAAAAGGGGCTACAATGATTGAAACCCTGAGCGTTTTGAGTATTATTGCCGTGGTTGCCATATCTTTATTTAGTGTTATCGGAAAAATTTATGACAGATATAAACAATCTGAAGTGGTTGACGAAATTAGAACATTGCAAAAAAATATTAAACATAGATATGCTGCTGATTATAATTTTTCTGAACTCTCTCAAAATGATGCCCAAACAAAACTTATTGAAGAAAAAGTAGTGCCTGGGTATATGGTTTTGGATAATCAAGTTGTTCATGCTTATGGGTCAACGGTTGACTTTGAGGGAACTGAAAACAATTATTCCATAACTTTTAATAATGTTTCCAAACAAGGATGTGTGGAGTTGTTGATGCAAGATTGGGTGGTTAGTGACATGTCTGATTTAATTCAAATTAAAGTAGCTGGCAAAACTTATACTTGGAAAGGTGCCACAAAATTGCCCATCACAATTTCTGATGCTTTTGAGTTATGTAAAGATGATGAAGAAGAAAATGATATTGAATGGACGTTTCAATAATTTGAAGGTGTTGATATGAAGGTTAGCGAAGTTGGAAAAAATAATGATATCGCTTCAACAAAGGCAAAAAAATCTGCCGGCGGCGTTAGTTTTGCTTCTTATTTAAATAATATAACAGATAAACAAACTCAGCCTCTTTCCGGAATTAATAATTTATCTGGTGTTGACGCTATTTTTGCTGCTCAAATGGCGGATAATATTGAAGAAAAAGAAAAAAGAAAAAAACTTATAAAAAAGGCTTATACTTTGCTTGATTGTTTGACTGATATTAGAGATGCTTTGCTGGTTGGACAGATATCCATGCAAAAATTGATTGATATTTCTCGTTTGGTAAAAGAGCAAAAAGAAATTTGCGAGGATAAAAAACTTTTAGATATTATTGCTGAAATTGAACTCAGAGTGGAAGTTGAATTGGCAAAATTAACTAAATAACGGTTGAAAATTGTTTATTTTACTTGATGTTAATGCTTTTTGTTTATAATCTGCTCAAAAATTAGGCAGTTTAATTATTTTGAAGGAGAACTTATATGGAAACTGTTGTTATATTACCTCCAGATTATCGTCCATCCGCAGATGAGGAATACATGAATCCTGTTATGCGTGAATATTTTCGCCAGAAATTATTGGATTGGAAAAAATCTTTGCTTAATCAATCTAAAGATACTCTTGAAGATTTGCGTCAAGGCGGTTTGAACCAACCTGATGAAATTGACAGAGCATCTATGGAAACGGATAAAGCTTTGGAATTGAGAACGCGTGACCGTGCTCGTAAATTGATTTCTAAAATTGATGAGGCTATAAAACGCATTGAAGACGGGGAATATGGTTATTGCGAAGAAACCGGGGAACCCATTGGTATAGAGCGTTTGGAAGTGCGTCCTGTGGCTACTTTGTGTATTGAAGCTCAGGAAAGACATGAAAGAATGGAAAAAACATACGACGACGAAGCATAAGTTTTATGAGTGTTAAAAATTTTATTTTAGCATCAGGCTCTCCTCAAAGAAAAGCCTTGTTGTCTCAGATTGGTTATGCTCCTAAAGAAATTGTTCCGGCTGATATTGATGAATCTGAAAAAAAAGGCGAAAAGCCTTCTGCCTATGTGAAGAGAATGGCCAAAGAAAAAGCTTTAAGCATTGCCAAGCGTTTCCCTAATCAAATTGTGTTAGGGGCGGATACAGTGGTTGTGGTCGGCGCAAAAATTTTGCATAAATCACAAAATGATGATGAACAGCTCAAAGTTATGAAACTCTTGTCCGGAAAAGCCCACCGAGTGTTGAGTGCCGTTTGTGTGGTGGATGCAGGAGGAAAAATATCTGTTCGCCTTAGTTCAACCCGAATCTTAATGAAAAAACTTTCTGAAGCGGAAATTTTAAATTATGTTCAAGGACATGAATGGTGTGGCGCTTGCGGATATAAAATTGAAGGTAGTCTTGCCGCTTATGTGCGAAAAATTATTGGTTCTTATTCCGGAGTTGTCGGGTTGCCTTTGTTTGAAACAAAAAATTTGTTAGATGGTGCGGGTGTAAAATGAGTACAAATACAATTGTTTTTGAAAGCAAAAATTCTTTAACAAGAATTGCTTTGTTGGAAGATAGACGTTTGTGTGAATTGGAATTTTTATCTGCCAATAGGGCTCTTGAAGGAAATATTTATTTAGGAAAGATTGTCCGCAAAGTTGAGCTTGCTCATGGTAAACAAGGCTTTTTTGTAGAACTTGGAGAGCAAAGAGAAGCTTTTTTAAATGCCGAAGAGTATGGCTTAGATGAACTTAAAATATGTGAGGGCCAAAGTTTAATTGTTCAGGTTGCACAAGAAAAAAGAGCTGAAAAAGGTCCCAAAGTCAGCCGGATGATTCAGTTTGTCGGAGAAAATTTAGTTTATTGTCCATATAAATTAAATGTTGATGTTTCCTCTAAAATTTTGGACAAAGACAAAGCTGAGACTTATAAAAAATTTGTCTTAGAAAATGTTACCGGACAGGAAGGCTGGATTGTGAGAACTTCTGCTATTGACCATAATTTTGAAGATATTTTATCTGAAATGAAATATTTAAGAAGTTTGTATGAAGATTTGCGCATAAAAGCCAGAAACCTGAAAGCTCCTGCTTTATTATATTCAAAACCGAATCCGATTTTTGAATATGTTTCTAAATATCAAGAGCGTTTAGATGGAGTGATTTTAAACAATCGCCTTATTGAGCAAGAAATTAAAAATCGTTTTGGTGATGCAATTGAGACGGAAGTTATTTCAGAGCCCTTTGAAGATTTTGGCTTGGAAGAGGAAATTGTTGAAGCTCTGGATAAAAATGTTAAGCTTAAATGCGGTGGACGTTTAACAATTGAAGAAACAAAGGCTTTTGTTGCCATTGATGTAGACAGTGGGCAAGATAACGGTAAAGGTAGTTTGTCTCATTTAAATGAAGAGGCTGCCGTAGAAATTGCCAGACAGATCAGATTGCGTAATTTAGCCGGAAAAATTATTATTGATTTTGCAGGTTCTTCTGATTATAGATTTTTGAAACCGGTGTTAGAAGTGTTGGAAAAAAAAGTGGCTAAAGATTTTACAAAAACAACGGTTTTAGGATTAAGCCGTGCCGGCAATGTTGAAATTCTCAGAGTTCGCAAACGACCTTCATTATTGGATATGTTGACTGTTGAATGTGAGTGTTGTCAAGGAACAGGGAGAGTTTTGAAATGAAATGTCCGATTTGTAAAAAAGAATTTACGGATATAAAATATAGACCCTTTTGTTCTAAAAGATGCGCAGATATTGATTTGGGTAATTGGTTGAACGGTAGTTATGCCATCCCTGCTGAAGAATTGGACGAAGAAGACATTCAGGAACTTCAGGAGGCAATGGAAAAGAAACTTTATGAAAATGAAGAAAATTAAATTTTAAGATAATAAAAAATCCCTTCTTAAATTCTATTAAGAAGGGATTTTTTTTGGAGATATGCATTTAGAGAGTTTTCTCTCTTGGCAGATTAAAATGTATAACGTAAACCAAAGTATACTTCATGAGCATTAACATTGGCATTTTCAATATCACCCATGTCAATATAACGGTAACCGGCATCAAAGTTCAGGCATTTGTTGATACGAATGGTTGCACCGGCACCCAAGCTCCAAGTAAAGTTATCAGAGTCAACAGAGCGACTAGTTTTTCCACCGCCAACGGTTGAAAATGTTTCAAGTTCAATTTGAGACCAACCAATACCGGCGCTGATATAAGGGCTGACAACATAGTTTGGAAGAAAATCAATATAACCGTTTAACATGAGGTTAGTTGCTCCAAATTTAGTTCCGCTCATGCCTTCGTCATATTCTTCACTATGTTCATCACGATATGAATACTCCAATTCGGCGCGGAAGTATGAATAACGATAACCAACAGCACCGCTCATCATCCAAACATTATCAAAGTCTATTGCAGCGGTATCAGTAGCATTGTCATCAACATCGTTTAGGTTTGAGTTGGTGATACCACCACGTACGGCTGCATACCAGCCGTCACGAGCAGAGGCTGTTCCGGCAACTGCGGTTGTCAGCAATAAGGCTGAAGCAATAGTTAAAAGTTTTTTTTGCATATTTCTCTCCAACGGAATTGTCTAAATTTTCAAAATTTGTCTATTTTTATCATAATAACATATATAATGCAAGTGTTTTTTTATGACATTTATGTTACATATATATCTTAAATTGATTAAAGTTATGTTAATTTGTTATTAGACAAAAGAAAAGGTCGCATAAATCATATGCGACCTTTTTAATTATTTCACCACGTCTGGGAAGGTATGCTCAAAGAGCACTTTACCAAGGTATGTAACTTTAACATGCTTACCCTCAACGGTATAAGATGCATTTGTTACAACCTCTCCGCCGTCAGCGATGAATGGTTCATCGATGGTGACGTCTGCCAAAAGCATGATGTCACTTCCGGCAACGGAGTCTCTTTTCTTACCGTTAATATCCGTGTAAACCCAGTGTTTGTTTGGGTTTGTCGGGATGCTAATGTAAGAAGGAATCAGGTAATTTTCTCCTTCCGCATAGATTGAGTTGCTCAATCTACCGTTCATGGTGTTTGTGTCAACTTCGGTGAAGCATTCTCCACCTTCCCAAGCAGACACGATACCATATTCGGTAACGACTGTCAGCGTGACAAAAGGAACGGCAACACCGCCCTCATTACGCCAACTCCAACTCAATCCGCCGTAGGCGATGGTTTTTTCTACATCAAGATCTCCCCATGGATCCGGTGTGTCAGGATCTTGTGGGGCAAGAACATCTACATCTACCAACGCTGTGGAAGTGTAGTTCACACCGTTATATTTTCCACTGATATTAAATTCAGCATTATAACGGTTATAATCGCCAACCAAACCTTGCAATGGGGCAGAATAGCCAGCAGGCTGAATCATTTCCCATGTTGCAGACTTGAACGGGATTTCTATTTCTCCATCTTTATATACAGCAGTTTCAGAGACAAATATAAAATCAGAACTTACCGCTTCATTAGCCTTATTGGTATATACCAAATCATAAATGGCTTTGGTTACGGTTACCGTGATGTTCTTTTCTGCGCCCGTATAACTAGATGACGGAGCACTGACCAAATTCAGAGAAGTATAATCAAATTCAGCAGAATTTAACGTAATATTTCTCTTATCAGGTGCTTGAATATAAACATTCAGCAGTTGTTCCTTATATGTATTTGTTTCACTACCATCACTAAATTTTTCATATAAAGTGAAGTAGCTCTTCCACTGTGTATCGCTGATCTTTTCCAATCCTTCGTTCAAAGCCTTCCACTCGGTGCGGATAACTTCTTCCGGTTTAACGTACAAGTCAACCGTGTTGGTGAATGTTGTGGTCTTGCCATCATACAGCTCTTTATAATTGTGCGTGTATGTGGTTAGATTATATTTTTCACCATTTTGTGTAACTTGTCCCTTATCTGCCGGAGTGCTGCCGGAATAAGTAATTGTGCTTGTTTCCGGAGCCAAGAAGTCAATTCTTGTACCTTGGAAGAACATATGTGCGGCAACATCTGTAGTTGTTACAACGTCAACATAATCTGAGCCATTGATATTTGAAATATCATATTTGAAACGATTTGTTGTTGTTGTTGTTACATAGGTAATGCCGTTTTTAGTTTCTTCCGCGGTTTGAACACTCGGTGTGGCATCAAACAGTTTCAGCCCATTGTCATTACAGAAAAATTTCTGCGCCTGAGCTATGGTGCGATTATGTGGTACTTGAGCCAAGATAGTAGAATCTTTGGTTCCGCTTAACTTTCTGGTAATGTGTAAAATTACCTTACTGTTAATACCGTCACGTTCGCGGTCAAACGTCCAACCGATGATATCATCTGTTGCCGGTTTGACATATAAGTCAACCGTGTTGGTCAAAGTTGTGGTCTTGCCATCATACGTTACTTTATAAGTATGCGTATAAGTGGTTAGATTGTAGGTTTGACCATTTTTGATGACTTGTCCCTTATCTGCCGATGTACTTCCGGAATAGGTAACCTTACTTGTTTCCGGTGCCAAGAAGTCAATCCGTGTGCCTTGGAAAGAAGTGTAGGCTGTTACGTCTGTGGTTGTCACCTCATCATAATATTCGTTTCCGTCAATGTTTGAAATATCATATTTGAAACGATTTGTGGTTTTGGTGGTCACATAGGTAATGCCGTTTTTGGTTTCTTCCGTTGTACGAGCCGTTGCGGAGGCATCAGCTAATCTCAAGCCATTGTCTTGGCAGAAATATTCTTGCGCTTTGCTCATATCTTCTGCGTGGCTTAGATTTGCGGTGGCTGTTGAATCTTTGGTTCCAGAGAGTTTACGCGTGATATGATATATAATATTGCTTATATATCCGTCACGATTGCGCTCAAAGTCCCAATTTATGATATCGTCTATTTCAGGAACAGACGTATCAAGAACATCAATATCCACAAGCGGATAATACATGGCGTTATAGTTACCGTAGGTTTCCTTAAAGCTCAATGTATATTCCGTGCGGTTATATTTTTTGCCATCGGAGCTGGTGATTTGTCCCATATTTTTTGGCGTTTGTCCGCTTAAGACAACGCTTGGTGTTGGAGCCAAGAAATCAAGACGTTCGCCCTTATACATTGTGTAGGCGGTTTGATATGTTTCTTCAATGTTGAAAGTGAAGAAATCAAAATCAAAGCCATGTCTGTTTACAATGGTGGTGATAACGTGTCCGGTATTGGCATCTGTTTTTGTGTTTTCAGAAATTTTGACCGGATCTAACATCTTTTTCAGATTCAACGTATTGTTTGGTCTGACAAATTGTTTGTTATCATCAATTTTGGTTGAACGTATCAATTCTTGAGTGGCAATGGAATCTCTTTCTCCGCTGATGGAATATTTTCTTCTGAAAATGATTTTAGAAATCCATTTTTCATTGATTTTTTCCAATTCATAAATAATCTTTTCAGAGATTATTGAATCTTTTGGAGCAGGGGGATTAACCGTGCCTTCTTCTACCCAAAATTCTTGGTTCTGAGATAATTTATATGTATCTCCGTTAAATTGGGAGTTGAAATAAATTATGCTCGGATATGACAAATAGGTCTTTCCGTCTGAAGTTTTTTCAGTAGAATTACCATAAGTATATTTGTCATAATAGAACTTGTGCAGATCTGAAGGCATTGCCACAACTTTTGCACCCAGATAGGTCTTCCATGCTTTTTCAGAAGAGCCATGCACGCCAATTTGATAATCATTGGCATAAGACCAAGTAGCTATCCAGTCAGAAGTTGTTTTTTGGAAAACATAATCATCTATGTTTTCTTTAACATAATCTTCTGAAGTGGTGCTCTTTTCTTCCTTAAAGTTTGGATAACCAATCTCTATAGATGGAACAATCCACGGGTCTTGCTCATCATCTATCCACTGTTTTACTTCCAGTTCAGTAGAATAGGTGACACGCTTTTTGCCGCTAACGGTCCAATATTCCCAAACATCTACTTGAGATGTGTAAATATTGGTTGTCAAATCTACCTTGCGGTTGAAGTAAAGTTTTTCGGTTCCGGCAATGATAACGGCGCCATTGAAGATGTCTTCTCCCGGGTCAACAGATTCTGGTGCGTTGACAATTACGTACGGATAAATTTTGTCCGTATGTACGGTATTATCATGGGTATGATGTCTTTTAACATCAAAAGTAAATGTGACTTTGCTTCTGATGAATGGACGATCTCCCACAAAATAACGCTCTTGTGTTTCTGCTGTTTGGTCGACATAGACAATTTCATCCAAAATGCAGTTGGCCAAATTGATACCTTTATATTTTGACGAATCCGTCTGATATGAGGTTTCAAATTTGAATTCCAAACCATCAAAAACAAAAGAGAAGGTTTGGTCATAGGTTTTTAAGATTATATTGTCGTTGTTTTCTTGCGCCGACAATATTTTTTCTCCAAAGTTTTTTTCTTGGAGTTTGAAAACCTTGGTACCACGTGTCATTTCTTCCGGTTGTGTCCATTTGATTTCAAACGGCAACAGCTGATTGATGTCTTCAATTTTTCCGTTTTGGTGTTGCAAGATTGCTTTGGACGTGACCACATCTGACACCAACAGGTTGGAATATTTCCAATCATGCAAGATGTCTAAAGAGTTTTCTACCAAAGTGACTTCGCCGTCGGGATTGGGGTCAGGATCAGGATCTGGAATAATCCCATTAAATGTCTCATCCAAACAGCCTGTGAGGCCGAAGATAACTGTTGCTATCGCTAACAGAAATCTGAAAAATTTTCTCTTTTTCATAAAGCAAAATTAATTGGTTATTATTTTTTTTGATTTTCTATCGAGCACAGGATGGTTTTTTTGAGATGTTCCTTGGCATTTGAATTATTGAAAACAATAGATCAAATGCATCCTGCTTAATAATAAAGTTCATAGTTAATATAATTATAGTTATTCAGTATCTGTTATAGTGCAAAAAGAAAGAAAAGGCAACCTAAATTAGACAAAAAAACAATTTTTTGTAAAATGTAATAAAACTGCAACAATTTAAAAAAAGAAAGAGCCGCAAGCATAAAAGCTTACGACTCTTTCCGATAATAATTTTTCAATGCGTCAGGCGGTAGTAGTCGCCATAAGACATTGATTCGGAAGTGTGTTTCGGTTTAAACTTCCACACAGCTCCCAAGAAGAATTGGCCACGACCCAATTTTGTGGTCTGGGTTTTTTCATACCCGGCTTTGATGCCGATTGAGTGGCCAATTTTTATACGTTTCAATAATTGAATGCCGGCCTCGTAGCTGAGGGTGTTGTGCTTAATCCGGTCGACACTACCAACCTCAGTTGCCTGAGGATAATAGCTTGTCATCCGGGTATATCCAGCACCTCCATATACAGAGAATTGCCAAGGTTTGTGCTTTGTAAAGTGAAGCACAAGATTGGCACCTACAGTCGGCATATAGCCCGACTTGGTGTAGGTTAAATCTTGGTAGACCAAGGTCGGTATATTGCTTAGTTGTACTTTTGCCTCAACGGAGAGCGCAAAGTTGCGCGGATGTACTCCGTTGCGGTGACCGGTACAGAAATCGTAGCCGATCACTAACTCCGCCTTGGGCGAAAAGCCCTTGGCAGATGCCGACGTGTTAGCATCGACATCCTGAGTTAATGACGTGTATGCTCCGAATACTCCCGGCTGAAAGTACCAGCCTGAGCATTTCTCTGCAATTTGGTGCAGTTTGGAGTTTTCACTTAACGGGGTATATTCATTTTTCCCCGTCTTCTTCCAGTCACGATTTTTGTTCTCTGGAACGATTTGAGTGTATTTACACTTTTTCGTTCCGTATTCAAATACACCCTGTGCGGATACATTGAATGTTACGAACAAAGATGATACAACTAACGCAAATATTTTATTTGATTTCATATTTTTTGTTTTAAAGATTTGTAAATTATGGGCGCAGTCACCAATTATGAACACGTCATAAAGTGAGAGTTGGCCCGGTAAGGATTTTTTTTTGTTTTAATTTATAAGTCTTCGTCTACCTTACTTGGCGAAAACTTTTTATTTAACCTTAACTACGTCTGTGAAGGTGTGCTCAAAGAGCACTTTGCCAAGGTATGTAACTTTAACATGCTTACCATTAATTTCGTAAGATGCGTTAGTTACAACCTCTCCGCCGTCAGCGATGAATGGTTCATCGATGGTGACGTCTGCCAAAAGCATAATGTCACTTCCGGCAACGGAGTCTCTCTTCTTACCGTTAATATCGGTGTAAACCCAATGTTTGTTCGGGTTTGTCGGGATACTAATGTAAGCCGGGATCAGGTAATTTGAGCCTTCCGCATAGATTGAGTTGCTCAATCTACCGTTCATGGTGTTTGTGTCAACTTCGGTGAAACATTCTCCACCTTCCCAAGCTGATACGATACCGTGTTCGGTAACAACTGTCAGCGTCACGAAAGGAACGGCAATGCCGCCTTCATTACGCCAACTCCAACTCAATCCGCCGTAAGCCAAGGTTTTTTCAAGATCCAATTTACCCCATTCGTCTGGAGTAGTTGGATCTTGATTTTTTTCTTCGTCAACCAATACGCTGGCGTTCTTAGTTCCCAGTACGCTATGAGCGAAGGAAACTTCGTAAGCCAGACGAGAGAACAATTTGCCGTCTACAGTTACTTCAGTAGCTGTCGGGTTGTTTATACCCTCGTAGCTAACAGTTGCTTCTGCAAATTCGAAATTAATTCTCTCACCACGGTACTCAATGTAAGCTTTGATATAACCGGCAATTGCTTTTACCTCGCAATCAGGGTTAAACTTAGCTGTATAAGTATCGGTTACAGTACTTACGTACTGATTTTCCTTTACTTCGTTGAATCCCGTTGCATCAGTTGACTTTTCAAGGCCGCTCACGAAAAGCAAAGCCTCACCAAATACTCTCTGCTGTTCGCTAACAGAGAAAGAGTAATTGGCTGACTGGGTGAAGACAACTTCTTTATCTCCGGAAATGCTCCAGTGCTCGGTGATAATAATTTGAGCATCTTGGTTGTTGTTTCCTTCAACAATCTTTTTGTCATACCCCCTGAACTCGTCTTTGATTTCTTTCTCAACCCAGAATTCCTGAGTTGTATTTAAGAAGAATTCATCGACGAGTTCATATGCCTTAGATGAATGAACACCTGCAAACTCTATATAGCCATCATAGGCATTGTAAAGTTTGCCATTCTCACTTTTCTCAGAAGGAGTTCCTTCTTCGAACAGCTTGAATGAAGTAGATGTCTCACCGTAAGGCATTGCCACCTCTTTGCCTTCTTCACGCATATAGTAAAGTCTCTCGACTTCACTATACACTTTCTTGGTAAACCCGTTCTCCCAAGTATATGACCATACAGTCGTATACTTCTTAGCATAGATGTAACCTTCTTTCTTATACAAGTTAGAAGAGTTTTCACTTACGCTAACGGTCGGGTTTCCGATTTCGATGGTCGGGATGACCATCTTCGGTCCGGCTTCCTCCACCCATGTACGGACAACAGCAATACCTGAAACAGTTTCCTGTTCGGTTACTTGCTTGCCGTCTTGGGTAAAGATGTGAGTAAGCTCTAATGTTGATTCATAGCTTTCCTCAGAAACTTTTGTATAGCTTCCAGATCCTGCTATAGATCCTTCATAGAACTTTTCTCCCGGAACAAAGTTCACTGGTACCAATACTGAGTATTGGATGTCCATTTCTTCTGAATGTGCCTTTTTTGAAGGTAAATCAGTGAAATGGTTCATCGCTTTCGCGATGACGTTTACTCTGTTGTACTTCATACCGTTGAGCTCAACCTCAATCTTCTCGCCGTCCACCTTTACGGTGTCAGACACCTGTGTTGCCACAGATGTGCTGTCATAACGGCAAGATATGGTATCAGCCCCAAGAGAAGCCTCGTACCATTCTCCAGTTAAGGTCACTTCCATGCCTACGAAGGAGAGCTTGCACTCTCTTTCGTATTTTTTGAAGTTAACCTTCTGGTTGGTATGAGAACCAACACAGACAGTATCACCGGCAGTGGAGCCGATGTACATTTTTTCTGCGCTGGAAGCTGGGGTTTCAGCGATAGGCTCCCAAGAAATGCGCATGGGCGCGTTCTCGTGGTCAATTTTTGTTGTCATCACGACAACGTCATTGACCTTGTGTTCAATACTGCCGGAGTAGTAGTGGTCGGCGACAGCGAGTGTATCGCCGAATTCCCAATCTCCGTGGTGGAGTTGGAAATTACTACCGAAGCTCACGATTGTATCACCGTAGACCGGAGTTTCCGGTTCTTCTGTCTCAATCCCGCCGATGAAGTGTTCATCGGTGCAGGATACAGCACCGAATAAAACTACAACTAAAATGGCCATGAGGCGGATGGCCTGAGAGATCGCCTCGTTAATGTTCTTTCTCATATGATTTGTTTTTATTGTTTTAATATTCAGTGTTGGTCTGTCCGATTTCAAGAAGCTTTCCCATTCCAAGAAGACGTTCCTTACTCATTTCAAGCAAAAATAAACCCTTATATTGAATTTACTTTCCTTAAAAACCAACTTTTTATGAAATTTTTTCTAATTATAAGGAGCCGTAGCTCTATAATTATTATATAGATCTACTACTCGGACAATGTAATAGAATAGAATAAGATGTTTGACAAAATTATAATAGCACGGATTGGTTAAAAATACAATAAAAAGTTATGAATCCTTTTCACTGCCGCAAAATTTAACAAAAGTGTCATAATATATTTTTTTGTCAAAGGAATCGGAAATCGGGGCAAGCCTTGCTGGGTGCGAATCTCGTCGGATTCGCTTTTTTTTGTGTATAAAGAGTCGGTTAGAGAAAATTATTGCAATATTTTGCTTGCAAGAATCGGAATCGCTGTTATATTTTTGAGCCAGTATGAATTGGCTTTGGGGGCGAATCTGTCCTTGAAGCTGTGTTTTTAACCTATGGCTTTCTCAATTTTCTTAGAGAAAGCAAGCTTAAGGAGCTTATTATAACATGACTAAATGGGTATATACATTTGGAAACGGCAAAGCCGAAGGCGACGCCAGCATGCGTAATCTCCTTGGCGGTAAAGGTGCTAACCTTGCTGAAATGAACAAGGTCGGCTTGCCTGTACCTCCGGGATTTACCGTAACAACCGAAGTTTGCACTTACTACTATGCAAACAACAACACCTATCCTGCTGATCTTAAAGATCAAGTTAGAGAAGCTGTTGCCGGCGTTGAAAAAATTATGGGCAAAAAATTTGCCGATGCCAACAACCCGTTGTTGTTCTCCGTTCGTTCAGGCGCCAGAGTTTCTATGCCTGGTATGATGGATACAGTTTTGAACTTGGGCTTGAACGATGAAACCGTTAAAGCTTTGGCTAAAGCCAGTGGTTCTGAAAGATTTGCTTACGACTCTTATCGTCGTTTCTTGCAAATGTTCTCCGATGTGGTTTTGGGTGCCGATTTGGACCTCTATGAAGGCGCTTTGGAGAAAATGAAAGAATCTAAAGGTTATAAATCTGATACAGATTTGACAGCTGAAGATTTGAAAGAACTCGTTAACCAATATAAAGAAATCGGTCAAAAAACCGGCAAGATAGTTCCTCAAGATCCTTGGGATCAATTGTGGGCCGGTATTGGCGCCGTTTTCGGTTCTTGGATGTCTGCTCGTGCTATCACCTATCGTAAATTGAACAATATTCCGGGTGACTGGGGTACAGCTGTTAACGTTCAAACCATGGTGTTCGGTAACGCCGGTGATGACTGCGCTACCGGTGTTTGCTTCTCTCGTGACCCGGCTACCGGTGAAAACAGATATTATGGTGAATACCTCGTCAACGCTCAAGGTGAAGACGTTGTTGCCGGTATCCGTACTCCGCAACCAATGGCATCTGAAGGCAAAGGTAACTCTTTGGAAGAATTGTGGCCGAACCTTTACAAAGAATTGGTTGATGCCAGAAACAACCTCGAAAATCACTACAAAGATATGCAAGATATGGAATTCACCATTGAACACGGTAAACTCTGGATGTTGCAATGCCGTAACGGTAAACGTACCGCTGCTGCTGCCGTTCGTATGGCTGTGGAAATGGTTGAAGAAGGCTTGCTCAATAAAGAAGAAGCTATTATGCGCGTTGGTGCTGACCAATTAGACCAATTGTTGCACCCGATGCTCGATCCGAAAGCTAAGAAAAACGTTATCGCTACCGGTTTGCCGGCTTCTCCCGGAGCTGCTGTTGGTCGCGCCGTTTTCAATGCTGAAGATGCTGAAAACTGGGCTAACAAAGGTGAAAAAGTTATCCTTATCCGTAACGAAACTTCTCCGGAAGATATTGGCGGTATGCACGCTTCTCAAGGTGTGATTACTGCTCGCGGTGGTATGACCTCTCACGCAGCCGTTGTTGCTCGTGGTATGGGTACTCCTTGCGTATCCGGTTCTAACGATATTACTATCGACTATGCTAAGAAAACAATGACCACCAAGTCCGGTGTTGTTGTTAAAGAAGGCGACTGGGTATCTTTGGACGGTGCTAAAGGTCAAATCATTGAAGGTCAAATCCCGACTGTTAATGTTGAAATGACAGGTAACTTTGGTAAACTCATGAGCTGGGTTGATGAAATCCGCACTTTGAAAGTTCGCGCTAACGCTGAAACTCCGAAAGATGCTCAACAAGCTCTCGATTTTGGTGCTGAAGGTATTGGTTTGGCTCGTACAGAACACATGTTCTTTGATGCTGACCGTATTCCGGATATGCGCGCTATGATCTTGTCTGACACAACAGAAGGTCGTCGTGCTGCTTTGGCTCGTTTGTTGCCTTACCAAAAACAAGACTTCAAAGATTTGTTCAAAATCATGAACGGCTTGCCGGTTACTATCCGCTTGCTCGATCCACCTTTGCACGAATTCTTGCCGCACACTGATGCTGAAATGCAAGAATTGGCTAACAAAATGGGCATGACTTTGGAACAAGTTAAAACTCGCGCTAATGCTTTGCATGAAGCTAACCCGATGCTTGGTCACCGTGGTTGCCGTTTGGCCGTTACATATCCTGAAATTGCCGAAATGCAAACTCGCGCTATCTTGGAAGCTGCTTTGGAATGCCAAGATGCAGGTATTAAAGTAATTCCTGAAATCGAAGTTCCGTTGATTGGTTCTAAGAAAGAGTTGGATATTGTTAAACACACTATCGATGAAACTGCTGAAAAAGTATTCGCTGAAAAAGGCAAGAAGATTGAATACCTCGTTGGTACCATGATTGAATTGCCGCGCGCTGCTTTGCAAGCTGAAAATATTGCTGAAACTGCCGGTTTCTTCGGCTTCGGTACAAACGATCTTACCCAAACAACTTTGGGTATGAGCCGTGATGATACCGGTGCAATCCTCGATGAATACCGCGCTAAAGGTGTTTATGTTGCTGATCCGTTCGCATCTATCGATGTTGAAGGTGTTGGCAAATTGGTTCGTCGCGCTTCTGTTGAAGGTCGCGCTACCAACCCTGATTTGCACTTGGGTGTTTGCGGTGAACACGGTGGTGATCCGAAATCTATCGAATTCTTTGATGAAGTAGGTTTGGATTATGTATCTTGCTCTCCGTTCCGCGTACCGGTTGCTCGTTTGGCTGCCGCTCAAGCTGCCGTTAAACACAAAGGCCAAAAGAAGGCTGTTGACGGTGCTAAGCATGGGGCTTGCTGCAGCAAGAAATGCGCCTAAAAATAGGCAACTTGCTAAATAACTTTCATGCTTGGAGATTTTTTCCTTATGTATGTTTTTATACACCGCGGAAAAAATTTCCGTCGCAGCAAAGCTATTAATCAAGTTGATTGCTACATAATTTGAAAAAATGCCTGATGAAAGTCAGGCATTTTTTTGTTATATGAGAGGTGATGCGTTCGAAAGTTTCTGCGTAGCATAGCCTCTGCCAAATTTTTCTTGGGCAACTTGCTAAATCATTAATCAAGTTGATTGCAACTAAGTTAGAAAAAAATGCCTGATGAAAGTCAGGCATTTTTTTGTTATATGAGAGGTGATGCGTTCGAAGATTTCTGCGTAGCATAGCCTCTGCCAAATTTTTCTTGGGCAACTTGCTAAATCATTAAGCAAGTTGATTGCAACTAAGTTAGAAAAAAATGCCTGATGTATGTCAGGCATTTTTTTTGTTATATGAGAGGTGCGCGCTCGAAGTTTTCTGTGGAGTATGACTTTCAAAAGTTGGTTGCCTTATAAGTTAGAAAAAGCTTCTGCTATTTTAGCAGATGCTTTTTCGTTGACATAGAAGAGTTTTTTTTCTAAAACTTTATTTCTTCGATTATATTTTGTTTAATTAAATATATACTATTATGAAATTTAAGGAATTTATAGAAACCTATCAAAACTTGATAGCTATGCAACAATTTGAAATTTTAGTTCCGATAATGAAAAATAAAAAGGAATCTTGTTTTACGGTGCCTGCTTTGAAGATAACTACGGATGAGATTGCTTCTTGGCAACAAATTGTTGATTATCAACTCTATCTGCTTAAGTGCCATTTGTGTCAATCTTGGAGAAATATGTTGGAAGATGACGGCGATGATGTTGGTGTATTCTTATATTTTTTGCTCAAGAATACCAAAGTTATGTCCTTTATGGAAAAAGAGTTGTTGTTCTTTTTGGCTGAGGTGGACAAACAAAAGAAGTTATTTTATTTGAGTGAAGATATTTTGTGTTGTAAGGTCATGGAAGAGTTTTTGCTTTCACATTCAGATAATTTGGATGTGCAAAAGGTGTTTCAAGAAATAATGCAGTTCAAAATTCAGTTTTTTGCTTCAAATTTAGCCTTTTCTACAAATTATCATATTTTTTTGCATTGGTTGCCGCAATGGAAAGGTATTTATCCTAATGTGTGGAACGGAATTATACAGAAGTTGTCTAAGATGAAAGATAAGGTAAGTTTTGATTGTTTGGAAGTAAGAAAACTTTTTGAGGTTTATGGACTTGTGTAATAAAAAAAGCGTTTGATATTTTATCAGACGCTTTTTTTTTGACAGCTTTTTAACTTTGTTGTATGATATTTATAATATATATTTGTTTTTAGGAGATTGAAGATGAGTAAAAATTTTTTTGAAAATGAATATAAAGAAAATCATTTGTCTCCATATAAAATCAAGCTTAATGGCAAAGAGCTTGTTGTTCCTTATTTCTACATTTTACAAAATAAATCTGCAAAATTGGCTCAAGATAATTTTATTGATGATTTTTTTGATATCCAAGAAAAAGACCTGCGTTTGTATAATGAAAATAAATTAGAACCTAAAGAAATTTATTGGTCTGATGGCAAAAATACATATAATTTTTTTGTTCCCTTTGCTCTTAGAAAGAAAAAAATGTCTGATAGCGAAATTGTGTCTTTTATCTTTGAAAGAGCTAAAAAAAAGTATAATCGTGCGGCAACTTTAGCGAAAAATTTAAGACATGCCCATCCAGAAAAAGTTCAATATTATAATGTGAAAACTTCTGCCGTGAAAACCATGAGAGAAGAATATAATGCTTATTTGTGGTCTAAAACCAAAGATAATGCACGCTATATGGCTCTGAAAACCGAAGAAATTTTATCTAAATCTTTTAAATTGTCTAAAAATGCGTTTTCTAAATTAAATAATAAAAATGTAAAAAATTTGGTTCATCGTCATGCTCTAAAAGCTTTAATCGGTTTATCTACTTTGGCAACCGGTGCCAAAGTGGCTCAATATTTTAAATCAGATAGCAAAACTCCTCAAATGGAGCAAAATTTTCAGGTCTATGAAAAAACTACTCAAGCGCAACAAACTGAATATTTGCCTTTGAAAAAAATTGCTGACTCTTCTTTGTCTTTAGAAAGTGATGATGCTCATTTAAATAAAATTCAAAAATATAATAAAAAATGTTTTTTAGAAAATATAAATGCTATTAAAACAGTTTTATGTTTTATGGAAAATTATGCTCCTCAAACTTTTAAGGATGGAAAAGGTGTTCCTACAATAGGATATGGCTGTACTTATCTTATTGATGAAAACGGAAAAGGCGATAGAGATATTTCTCCTGTTTTGGAAAATCAAAAAATGTCTATGGAAGAATCGGATATCCAAAAAGAGCGTTATTTAATGTTTAGGGTCTTGCCTCAGATTTTAAATGATATCAATGTTCCTCTTCAGGAGAGAACTATGATTGCTACATCTACTTTTATGTATGTTATTGGGCCAAATGCTTTTAAAACGTCTGAATATTTGCAGGCTATGAATAGTGGCGTAAATGGGGAACCCTTGGCGCATTATATGCTGGGTTATGCTAAAAACCAAGGCGTGGTAAAAAGAAACTTGTTTGCTTATTATTTGATGATTGGAAAACTTGATCCGGAAGATTTTTTAAATTTGAGGGCAGAGGGATGCTATTCTTTAGAGATGGAAGATTGTTGCGCTATGAATGGTGATAAAGTGAAACGTGATGAAAATGGTTTGGGACATTTCCGTTCTGATAATTTTGAAGAAAATATTAAAAAAGCCAAAAAGCCGCGTTCTTCCGTGATTGGTAAATGTAAGATGGTGTCTCAGTTGTTGCCGGATTATGTGGTGAAATCTCTTAATAAAAATCATATCAAAGTAAAACCTTATCTTGCGTTGGCTCAACATTGGAAAGGTACATCAAGATAAAATTTTAATGCTTTTTGCTTTTAAGTGCGTTTTTAATTTTGCTGAACATACCTTCTTTTTCATTTATATTATCAAAAATATGCGTTGGTGCAATTGGTTGCGGTGTGGTAGGCGTGACGGATATATAATTGTTGTCTTTGGTGGCAATAAAGCGGAAAGCACTGGCTATGAAACATGCACTGACTATTGAAAATGAAAGCAAAAACCAGATGTTGCCCAAAAATTGCATGGCAAAGGAAATTATTATCGGCCCAATGATTAAACCAGAACTTTGTAACAAAATGAGCATGCCGCTGGCTTGCGTTCTTTCACTGTCTTCTAATTTGTCATTAACATGAGAAACACTTATCGGATACATAACAAAGGTTCCGCATCCTAATAATGCTGAGGATATACATAAAATAATGGTGCCGTTGTCTATGAGATATTGAATCCATGGAGATATCAGCATTAAAAATCCTGCTACCCACATTAAAACATATCGGCGGTCAAATTTGTCTGATAAGCGACCTAAAGGAATTTGTGCTAACATTCCGCCAAAAATTCCAAAAAACATAAATAATGATGTTTGTTTGATATCTAACCCTATATTTTTGGCATAAATTGCGCCTAATATGTAAAATGCTCCAACAAAAAAACCGCTGTAAAAGCTCCCTAAAACACCAACAGGTGCTTTCTTATATAATTCTTTTAACGGCATGGATTTATGGACTGTAATATCGGGTGTGGGAAGTGCCGTTAAAGAAATGGGAACCAAGGCAATGGAAAATAAACCAGATACAATACAATAAATTATTAAGCCGTTTGAATCCGGAATATTTAACAATAATTGCCCTAAGCTTGAACCTAAATAAGTGCTGAGCATATAAAAAGACATTATTGTCCCTCTGTTTTGGTTATTTGCTCTTGTGTTAAGCCAGCTTTCCAGACACAAAAAACAACTGCCTATGCAAAATCCTTCAAATAGTCTTAGTATGCTCCAATAAATTGGATTAATGCTAATATCATGCATTGGTACTATTGCTGAAAATATGGATAAAAACGCGCAAAAAGTGCGGACGTGTCCAACTTTGTTGATTATTTTATATGATTTTAATGAGGCTATGACATAACCTAAATAATATAAAGATAAAACAATTCCCGATATTGAGGTGGCAATGTTTGCTTGCTGCATTCTTAAGGCAAGTGTTGATGATAACAGACCAAACGCACAACAAGTTAATAATGTGCCCAAGAAAAATGCCGATAAAGGCGATAATATGGATTTTAAAGATTGTAAAATAAGGTTGATGTTTTTCATATTTGCTCTCTTCTTTTTATTAGTAGATATCGCAATAAAAAAAATAGTCAATCTTTTACAATAAGGTATGTATAAATTTGGTTGACATTTTGGGGAATCTGAATTGTTATAAAGCCAAGTTTATTTAATTTGGTTGGAAGGTAAAATGGTTAAAAAGTTTTTATGGTCAGTTGTGTTATTGGCATGTATTGGTGGTAGTGGTTTTTTGGGGTGGCAAAAATATCAGGCTTGGAAAACACAACAAGCTTTGACTGAGCAGGCAAAACTTGCCGATGGTTTTGATAAAGCTCAATTGGTGGAAATTGCAAAAGCCTTATCTCAAAAAAATTATGAAAACCCTACTGATAACTTGCCGACTGAGTTAAAAAACTTAAATTATGATCAGCATCGCGATATTCGTTTTGTGAGAGAAAATGGTCCGTGGTTTAATAAAAAATTGCCTTTTGAAGTGCAATTTTTCCATCTTGGTTCTATGTTCCAAATTTCTGTGCCGATTAATGAGATTGTTGATGGAAAAGTTCAACGTATTAAATATTCTTCTGATTTTTTTAATTATGGCAAAAATACGCTCGACGGAAAAAATTTTGAAAATATCGGCTATGCCGGTTTCCGTTTGCATTTCCCTTTAAACACAAGAACTTATTATGACGAGTTGGTGTCTTTTTTAGGTGCCAGCTATTTCAGAGCACTAGGCGTTGGGCAAAAATATGGAATTTCAGCTCGTGGATTGGCTATTGATACCGCCGTGCAAACCGGTGAAGAATTTCCGATTTTTAAAGAGTTTTGGTTGAAACGCCCTAAACCGCATGATCAAGATATTACGCTTTATGCTTTGTTGGATAGTCCGAGTGTGGCAGGGGCTTATGTTTTTGTTATTACTCCGGGGCTAAATACCACCATAAAAGTTGATGCAACTTTGTTTCCAAGAAAGGATATTAATAAACTTGGAGTAGCTCCTTTGACATCTATGTATTTGTTTGGTGAAAACAGCAAAAATAAATTTGATGACCATAGAATGGAAGTTCATGATAGCGATGGTTTGTTGATTTGGAACGGAAATGATGAATGGTTGTGGCGTCCTCTGGATAATTCTAAATATTTAAGAATCAGCTCTTTTTCTGATAATAATCCTAAAGGTTTTGGCTTGATGCAAAGAGACAGAAATCCTGAACATTATTTGGATTTTGAGGCAATGTATGAGCAAAGGCCCAGCGTTTGGGTTGAACCTTTGGATAATTGGGGTAAGGGTGTTGTGCAATTGGTGGAAATTCCTTCCATTCAAGAAATTCATGATAATATTGTGGCTTATTGGATTCCGGAAGAAAAAATTAAGGCCGGTAAAATGTATAACTTTAATTATGTTTTACACTGGTCAAATCGTGTTCCCGTTGAGAGTAAGTTAGCGCATATTGAAGCTACTTATACCGGAGTGGGCGGTGTGTCCGGTATGCTCGAAAATGAAAAACGCAAATTTGTTTTGGATTTTCAAAATGTGCCGGTTAAAAATTTGAAAAAAGCTATTGAGCAAGGAGAGGTTGTTCCTGATATATTTATGAGTGAAGGTGCTTTGAAAGGAAAACATTTGATGTATAATCCTCTTACAAAAGGAGCTTTGCTTTATGTGGATTTTAAACCAAATGACAAAACATCTGAAATCAGAATTAAACTGGTTGATAAAAATGGCAAAAATCTTTCTGAAGTATGGAGTTATCAATGGTTGCCTTAAAGGTACAAAGTTTAGATGATATTATGATGGCTTATTTTGCTGCATTGGGATATCAGGATAAAGATATTAAGAAAATTATACCTTTTATTTATCAGAATTATGAGAAAAAACTTGATGCTGAAAAAGTTATTGCTTCTTTGGATGATATTTTATATGCCATTATAAAAAAATATTTACCATCTTCAAAACAAAGTAAGCAACAGCGTTTGGCTTATTTCAGAACTGTTTTTTTGCTTAATGACGGGGCAAAAATTTGTGGCGTTTCTTTATTTGAAAAGGGAGAAATTCCTGAGAGTTTTCAAGCAAAACTTAAAGAAAATTTTGTTCAAGCCGCTCCTGAAGTCAAATTTTCTAAAATGGAGCCTCAAAAAATTGAAAATCTGGAATTTTTTAATTTCTTTGCAAAAATATTCAATCTTTTTCATAAGGATTAAATTTATAAATGTCTGAAAATATTAGAGAAAATTTAATAAATCTAAATCCGGAACGCGTGCGTCATCGTCGTATAAAAGTTTTTGGATTGATGGTTTTTTCTACGCTTTTGGCTACATGCAAATGGATTTCTTCCATTCCGACAGATAGCAATATTTTAACCAAGTCTTTAATGACTTTGTTGTTTATTTTAACTTTTGCATGGATTGCTTTGTTTTTTTGGTCAAGTATCTTTGGTTTTTTTGAGTTGATGGGAAAAAGAAAAGTCCCCGGAATTAAGTGGGTGCCTGCAGATACACCTTTGACAACAAAAACAGCTATTTTAATGCCGGTTTATAATGAATCTTCCGTCAATGTATTTTCTAATTTATTGGCTATGGGTGAAAGTTTGGCAAAAACAGCTTTTGCCAAGCATTTTGATATTTTTGTGCTGAGTGATACGACAGATCCGAAAGTTTGGGTTGAAGAAGAAAAAACTTGGCTTGAGGCAAAATCTATGATGCCTCATGAAATTAATTTATACTATCGTAGACGCGCAAAAAATACGGCACGCAAAAGCGGAAATATTGAGGATTTTTGCAATAAGTGGGGCGCATATTACAATTATATGATTGTGTTGGATGCTGATAGTTTGCTTAATGGTGACACCATGGTTAAAATGGCTCATCTTATGCAGGCTAATCCTAAAACAGGTATTATTCAAGCACCGCCAATGTGCTTAAACGGACACAGCCTGTTTGCCAGAATTCAACAATTTGCCGGTAAAGTTTATGGCCCGATTGTTTCTGCCGGTTTGGCTTATTGGCAAGTGGGGGATAGCAACTATTGGGGGCATAATGCCATTATCAGAGTAAAAGCTTTTATGGAATGTTGCGGATTACCGGTTTTGAAAGGAAAGGCTCCGTTCGGCGGTCATATCTTGAGCCATGATTTTGTTGAGGCCGCTCTCATCAGACGTGGCGGTTGGGCAGCTTGGCTCTTGCCTGAGTTAAAAGGTAGTTATGAAGAATGCCCTCCGACAATGATTGACTTTGCCATTAGAGATAGACGCTGGTGTCAAGGAAATATGCAACATTTGAAAATTTTGGTTTCAAAAGGATTGCATCCGGTGAGCCGCGTACATTTTACCATTGGAGTAATGTCTTATTTGTCTTCACCGATTTGGTTGGCTTTTTTGGTCGTGGGAACAATGATTGTTTTGGGTAGGGGAATTTTTCCGCCGGTTTATTTTGAAGAGGTGAGAACCTTGTTTCCGGTTTGGCCGATTTTTGATAAACTCGGAACAATCGCTTTGTTTGCAATTTCTATGTTTATGCTGATTTTTCCTAAGTTTTTGGGTTTGATTGTTTATTTGAGAGAAAATAAAAATAAGGCAAAAATCGGAGGTAGAATCGGTGCTTTGAAAAGTGTTTTAACCGAAATTGTTATCAGTGCTCTTTGTGCTCCGATTATGATGATGTTTCAAAGCAAATTTGTTTTTGATATTTTTGCCGGAAACTCGGTTAGTTGGAATACGCAGAATCGAGATGATACGGGAACAAGTTTTAGAGAAGCCGTATTGAGACACCGTTCTCATACCTTGCTCGGTATTATTTCTACAATTGTGATTTGGTTTTATGCTCATTCTATTTTTTGGTGGATGTTGCCAATTACAATCGGTTTGATTTTCTCTATTCCGATTTCAATGTTCACTTCTCGTGTGAGCAACGGACAATGGTTTAAGAATAAAAAGTTTTTCTTAATCCCCGAAGAAAGTGACATGCCAAAAATTTTGAAAGAAGCTAAAGCTTTTCAAAAAAAGTTAGAACAACAGCAAGGTGCTTTGAAAGGTGTGGAATTGTTGGTTAATGACAGTGTGTTAAATGCCATGCATATTGCCTTTTTGGATATTAATGGTCCGGCGCCTGAGTTTTCTCGCGATGTTTGGCAAAATGCGGAAATTAAGCTTGAAAATTATCTTAATTATGGCAAAGAAATGGATTTAAGCAAAGAGGAAGAAACCGCTTTGCTTTATAATCCGGAAATGTTGCAACAAGCAAATATTATGCGCTATTTGAAAGGATAGCCGTTAGTTTTTAAGGCATTGACTATTGGATAATCAGCCGGAGCAAACTCAAAATTGTCCAACTCTGAAACATCAATCCATTTGTATGCTTCATGAGAATCTAAAAAAGTGATGTTTTGGGTTTTGCTCTGAGCTAAAAAGCTTTTAAGGCAGATTGTGCCAAAGTCATATTCATATTTTGAATCCATATAATGTTCTTTGACATCAATATCTAAATGCATTTCTTCTTGAAGTTCTCTTTTTAAGCAATCTTCAAGGCTTTCATTTTCTTCTTGTTTTCCGCCCGGAAATTCCCATTTATAAGCCAAAGATTTATTGCGGATGCGTTGAGCTATTAAAATTTTTCCTTGATTGCAGATTATTCCTGCGGCAACAATTTTCATTTTACAAATCCTTTTTTTAATGATTATTATTAAAAATATATAGGTTATTTTGATTTTTTAGGCAAGGTTTTTATGAATAAAGAAAAATGGTCTTTGGCTTTGGTTTTAACATTATTTAGCCCTATGGCTTTGGCACAAAATGTTAATGTTGTTGATGGAGCATATGGGCAAGTTACAACCGGCGGAACAACAGTTATTTCCGGACAACAGCGTATTTATAAAATTGATAATGCCGCTAAAAAGAGAGTTGAACAAGAAAACTTGCAAAATGAGAATACCTCTAAAAATATTGAAAACGAGGAAAAAAATGCTGTATCAACGTCTGATAAAAAAGATGTGGAGCCTTATATTGGAGGGTACAGAAAAAGAAGTTTGGAAGAAATTAAAGAGAATCTAAAGCTTTCTCCGCAAGAGCTTTTAGACAAGGTGAGAAAAGAACGCCAAGAGGCAAAAGAGCAAGCTGCAAAAGCTAATTTTTCAAACTCAGAATATAATAAAAAAGTTTCAGATGCGTTAAAAGCACGCCGAGAAGAGCGTAGAAACATGACTAAAGAAGAACGACGAGCCATTAAAGAAGAACTTAAAATGCTTTATAAAGCACGTAGAGAAGAGCGCAGAAATATGACCAAAGAAGAACGCAGAGCTATTAAAGAAGAATTAAAAGCTAAGGAAAAAGCCAGACGAGAACAACAAAAAGAAGATAGAAAAAAACGCAAAAAAATGCGCGATATGGATTAGTGAAAAAAAGGTGAGTTCAACTCACCTTTTTTGTAATGTTTTGAAATATTAAGTTATAGAAAAAATGTCTTTTTTAACTAATAATTTGCAAATTTAAGCTTATATTTTTATTAGTTATTATTTTTAGAGGAGTTAATAAGGTATGAAAGATACAAAAAATGAGGATAAGGTTGCTCAAAGCCTTGATGATTTGAACGAGATTATCGCTCGTGTCCAAAAGGCTCAGAAAGAATTTGCAACTTATTCTCAAGAACAGGTTGATAAGATTTTTGAAGCTGTGGCTATTGCTGCTAACCAAAACCGAATCCCCTTGGCTAAAATGGCCGTTGCCGAAACAGGTATGGGTGTGGTTGAAGATAAGGTGATTAAAAACCACTTCGCCGCTGAAGAAATTTATAATAAATATCGTCATGCCAAAACTTGCGGTGTGATTGAACGTGATGCCACCAACGGTTTGACCAAAATTGCAGAGCCTTTGGGTGTGATTGCCGGTGTTATTCCGACCACAAACCCAACCTCAACCGCAATTTTCAAAACCTTGATTGCTTTAAAAACGCGTAACGGTATTATCTTTTCTCCGCACCCAAGAGCTAAAAAATGTACGGTTGAAACCGCTCGAATCTTGTTAAAAGCAGCAGAAGAAGCCGGTGCTCCGAAAGGTATTATCGGTTGGATTGAAGAGCCGACCATTGAAGCTACTCAACACTTGATGAGCCATGATGGTATTAACCTCATTTTGGCAACAGGCGGTCCGGGAATGGTGAAAGCTGCATATTCTTCAGGCAAACCTGCTTTGGGTGTTGGTGCCGGTAATACACCTGCCCTGATTGATGAAACTGCTGATATTCAAATGGCTGTCAGCTCAGTTTTGATGAGTAAGACTTTTGATAACGGTATGATTTGTGCGTCTGAACAATCTGTGATTGTTCATAAAGATATTTATGATGATGTTAAAAAAGAGTTTGAATATCGCGGCGCTTATATCTTGAACAAAAAAGAGAGAGAAAAAGTTGGTGCAACCATTATTCAAAATGGCAAACTCAATGCCGCCATTGTTGGTCAACCCGCTTATAAAATTGCCGAAATGGCCGGGGTTAAAGTTCCTGAAGCTACAAAAGTTTTGATTGCTGAAGTTGAAAAAATCGGCAAAGAAGAGCCTTTCTCTTTTGAAAAACTTTCTCCTGTGTTGGCAATGTATAAAGTTAAATCTTTTGAAGAAGGTGTTGACCATGCCGTTTCTCTTGTTGACTTTGCAGGCCCTGGACATACATCCGTTCTTTATACAACAGACCATAATGCCGACAGAATCGCATATTTTAGCAGTAAAGTTGAAACAGGTCGTGTACTTGTTAATACGCCGTCTTCTCAAGGTGGTATCGGTGATTTGTACAACTTCAGACTTGATCCGTCTTTGACTTTGGGTTGCGGTTCTTGGGGTGGAAATGCCGCCAGTGAAAACGTGGGCATTAAGCACTTGATTAATACTAAAAATGTTGCTGAAAGAAGAGAAAATATGTTGTGGTTCAGAGTTCCTCCAAAAATTTATTTCAAACAAGGTGCAACCGGCTTTGCTTTGAAAGAACTTATCGGTCATAAAAAAGCTTTCATTATTACCGATAAATCTTTGTTTAACTTGGGTTATACCGACAAAATTACATCCGTATTGGAAGAAATGGGTATTGCTTATCAAATTTTCTCTGATGTTAAACCGGATCCGGATACAGATACCATTGCCGATGCTTTGAAGATGGTTAAATCTATGGAACCTGATGTTATTATCGCTTTGGGTGGTGGTTCTCCGATGGATGCTGCCAAAATTGTTTGGTTGATGTATGAACATCCGGAAGTTAAATTTGATGATTTGGCAATGCGCTTTATGGATATTAGAAAACGTATTTGTATGTTCCCAGATTTGGGCTCAAAAGCTTATATGGTGGCTATTCCGACAACTTCCGGTACCGGTTCTGAAGTAACACCGTTTGCCGTTATTACAGATTCAAGAACACACATCAAATATCCGATTGCCGACTATGCTTTGACACCAAATATGTCTATTATTGACCCTGATTTGGTTCTCTCTATGCCGCGTGGTTTGGCTTCTGCTTCAGGTATTGATGCTCTTACTCACGCTTTGGAGGCTTTGGCATCTATTTATGCAACACCATTTACCGACGGTATTGCTTATGAAGCTATTCGATTGATTTTTGAAAATATTGAAAAATCTGTCAATGATGGTGCCAACAACCCGAGAGCAAGAGAAAATATGCACTATGCCGCTACTCTTGCCGGTATGGCTTTTGCTCAAGCTTTCTTGGGCGTTTGCCACTCAATGGCTCATAAACTCGGTGGTGAATATAACATTCCGCACGGTATTGCTAATGCTATGCTCATCTGCCAAGTGGTTAGATACAATGCCAATGAAAAACCGACCAAACAAGGTACTTTCTCTCAATATCATTATCCTGAAGGACGCGCTCGTTATGCTCGTGTGGCAGACTTGTTGCATTTATCTGGAAAATCTGATGAAGAGAAAGTTCAGAAATTGATTGAGGCTATTGCCAAACTCAAGAAGAGTATCGGTATTCCGGCTTCTATCAAAGAATGGGGCGTTGATGAAAAAGTGTTCCTTAATAATTTGGATAGCTTGTCTGAACGCGCATTCGATGACCAATGTACCGGTGCAAACCCTGTATATCCGTTGATTTCTGAAATCAAACAGATGTATTTGGATGCTTATTACGGTAAAATCTAGATATTTTTTATAATCAAAAAAAGCGTTATCGAAAAGGTAACGCTTTTTTTGTTTTGACAATTATTTTTTTAAGGGTAACATATTTATATTATTCTTAAAAGGAGGGACTAATGTGGAATCTTGTTAAAGAAAGTTATATTTCGCTATTTAAAAAAATTCATCAATATGGATTGATTGTTTTACCTTTATTGTTTTTTTCTTTAATTGATGAATATTTTTATGCAGGTACGCAACGTCCCGTTTGGGTTAATGTTTGCGCTTTTGTTATTTTGGCCGTAACGCAAATATATTTGATGAAATTTATTTTGAATTTTGAATTGAAAAATATATGGGATATATTGAAACGAACAGTTGTTTTTGCCTTTTATCAATTTGTTTTAGGCGTTGTTTTGTTTATTCCGGTATATATTTTCTTGAGAATTTTAGCTCATCACCAAATTGAGGGAAATTATTTATTTTTGGGTTTGGTATTGAATTTGTTTTTGGGCAACTGGTTGTTGGCTAAGTTTAGTTCTTGGTTGGTTCTTATTGCTCAGGGAGAAAAATTTTCTTGGAATAAATACAGAGATTTTGCAAAACAATCATATGTAGATTGGCTTAAAGTTTCTGCTTTAATCTATTTCCCATATGTTTTGAGTGTTTATTGCGTTTATCCGGCAATTTTGAATGTGGTTGTTACAACCTTGTTCCTAATTTTATTAACCGTGTTTAATTGTTTGTATTATCAGTCAAAAAAATAAGATTAATTATTAAGGCTTAATGCAAATTAAGCCTTTTTCTTTGGAGTTTTATATGGAAAAAGAAATTGAAAATCGCTTGATTGAAATTGAAAATGCTTTAAGTATTGCTGAAAAATATTTAGATGATTTAAATCAGGTAGTGATAGAGCAGGGTAAGCAAATTGATATTTTGCAAAAGCAAAATAAATTTTTGTTGGCTCAGTTAAGAGAAAGTGATATTAAACCTTTGTCAGAAGAAACACCTCCGCCTCATTATTAACCATGATAGATTGTTTTTTTAGTCTTTTCTAAAGTTGTATCTCCTTGTATTCTTGTGCTTTTTTTTAAATTTATTAATAAAATAAAAAAATTTTATGCCTTAAGCGTTCCTTAAGTTTGATTTGTTGAACTAACATTATCAGTTAAATAACACTTCCTTTATAAAGCTGATAAACCTTTAAAAAAATGATTATGAAATTAAATTAAAGTAGGATATAACTTTTATTTATAGGAGAATTAACATGAAAAATATTTTAGCAAAAACAACCTTAGCTGCGAGCCTTGCTTTTTCAACCGCTGCTTTTGCCGGTTTTAATATGGGTGGGGGCTTTGAAGGTCCTGTTGCAAATCAAGCTAAAGTGACTGCTGCCGAAGCTGCAAAACTTTCTGATGATACAAATGTTGTTTTGACCGGTAAAATTGAACAAAAACTTGGTGATGAAAAATATATGTTCCGTGATAACAGTGGTACAATCATTGTTGAAATTGATAATGAAGATTGGAAAGGCGTTACCGTAACTCCTCAAGATACAGTTGAAATTTATGGTGAAGTTGATACAGATATGTTTGAACCAAGCAAAGTTGATGTTGATACTATTATCAAAAAATAATTACTAAATAGGTATTGGGAATGCGCATTCTTTTAATAGAAGATGATAACTTAATCGGAGATGGGTTGAATTTGGGGTTAACCAAAATGGGCTTCAATGTTGATTGGTTCCAAAACGGAGCAGATGGCAAAGAAGCTTTGTATCAAGCTCCTTATGATGCCGTGGTCTTAGATTTGGGTTTGCCTGAAATTGATGGCTTGAGTATATTAAAAGAATGGCGTTCTCAAGGTAAAAAAGAGCCTGTTTTGATTTTGACGGCTCAGGGAGATGTGGACCACAGAATAATCGGTTTAGACAGCGGTGCAGATGATTATTTGGCAAAACCTTTTGCTTTGGCTGAAGTTGTGGCCAGATTAAAAGCTCTTATCAGGCGCAGAACAGATACTTTGACTCCGGTTATTCAATATTTAAACCTTTGTTTTTATCCGGCAACAAAAAAGGTTGAGTTGGATGGAAAGGAGATTATCTTATCTCCACGAGAATTAAATTTATTGGAATTGTTTTTAAATAACAAAAATAAAGTGCTTTCTAAAGAACTTATTGAAAACAAGCTTTATTCGTGGAATGATGATGTGAGCAGCAATGCTGTTGAGGTGCATATTCATCATTTGAGAAAAAAATTGGGAAAAAATATTATTAAAACAATTAATAAAATTGGTTATATGTTAGGTGATAAATGAAAAAATTGAGCCTTCAATTAAGACTTATTTTCTTTTTTATAATTATTTCTGCTTCTGTATTCTTAATGACAGGGGCTTTTTCGTGGTATGAAGGAAAAGAAAAAATAGATGAATTTTTTGATACATACCAAGTGGTTATGGCCAGAAAATTGGCTTCTCTTGATTGGAATAATCTTAATTCTGAAAATCAGGCTAAAATAGATGATTTAATTAAAAATGTTGATGATGACGGTGAAGAAGATGATGATGCTTTGGGGTTTGCCGTTTTTAATCGTGCCGGAGAGAGAATCTTTAGTGATAATAATGAAGGTAAATATTTTCATTTTAAAAATTATACATCTGGTTTTGAAAATCAAAAAATAGGGCGTAAAAAAGAGCCATGGAGAATTTTTTGGATTGAAAGCGTTGATAAAAATTATATCATTGCCATTGGACAAGAACTTGATTTTAGAGAAGATGCTGCTTTTGATTTGGTGGAAGAAACAATTTTGCCGTGGATAATCGGACTTTCAATTTTATTGTTGGTTTATATTTATATGATTCAACGCGAGTTTAGACCACTGAAAAAACTGGCTTATGAGTTACGATGCAGATCATCTCAAGATCTTTCTCCCGTGCAAAATGAAAATATGCCCGAAGAAATTAAACCACTTACGAATGCTTTGAATGCTCTTTTTGTAAAAATTAATGATACTCTTATCAGAGAAAGAAGTTTTATTGCCGATGCAGCGCATGAATTGCGCAGCCCGCTTGCCGCTCTTAAAATTCAGGCAGAAATTGTAGAATTGTCTGAAGATGATAATAATATGCGGAAAAGTGCTTTGGATAAGCTTAACTTGGGTATTGTACGCGCATCCAGATTGATTGAACAACTCCTTGAATTAACTCGTTTGGAGGCTTATAAAAATGAGACCGCCGAACAATCCATTGATTGGGAAGAAATTATTTCTCAGGTGGTGGCAGAACAACAAATTAATTTGCAAAATAAAAATATGTCGTTGGAATGTTCTTTGCAACAACGGTTTGATGTTGTTTTAGGTTATCCTATATTGTGTGCCCTTATGGTGCGAAATTTGTTGGATAATGCCATTAAATACAGCCCTGAAGGGGCTACAATTAAAATTATTTCAACTAAAGATTCTTTGCAGGTATTTAACTCAGGCGCTTTTGTTGATGAAAAATATTTGCCCAGATTAAAAGAGCGTTTTTTCAGGCCTGCCGGACAAGCTCAAATTGGCAGCGGTTTGGGATTGTCTATTGTTAACAGAATTGCTCGTTTGCATCATTGTTATATAAAATTGGAAAATGTGTCTGATGGTTTTTTGGTCTCTGTTTGTAAATATGAATAATATTTACAAATATGTTTCAAATGTATAAACTATTTTTAGTGTTAATTTTATAGGAAAAGGTTATGGAAAAAATTTTGGGTTATATTTTGAAAGGTAAAGGTATTGGGTTAAAATTTATGTTCTCAGTGGCTTTGCTGGTTTCTGTGATGTTTGCTTTGTATATTCGGTTTTTTGGTGCTGATTTGGTCCCTTATGCCAATGATATTATAAATCAGATGTTGCCGATAAAAATTGAAAACGGTGTTATTGTCAACCCTCAAAATACGGTTAAAGTTGCTCAACTCAGAGAGGGAAATGTTTCAATTCCTCTGCCGATTATGTTAAATACAAATATTGACGAGCTTAATCCCAATAATACACCTCAAGGAATTTATATTACCCGCACAAAAATTTATGCTATTGATGAACAAGAAGTTAGAATTTATCCTTTTAGTGGTGATTTTGAAGCCTTGCCTCAAGATTATTCTGATGGATTAAAGTCTGGTTTGACTTGGGTTGCTTTTGCTTTGTTTGTTCTGGGTTCAATTATTATTTCTGTTGTTTATTTTCTGGCTGTTCTTGTTTATTCTGTTTTGGCTTGGATACTTGGTCTGTTTTTCTCAAAAAAATATGATTTTGACGTGAGAATGCGTTTAAGTACGGTTGCTTTTTTGAGCGTTTATATCTTGTTCTTTGTTATCAGTATGGCTGGCGGAAGCACAACAAATTTAATTTCTTTTGTGGCTACTCTCATCTTGCAAGCTGCAATTATTTATAAAATGCCAAAAATTGTTAATGAAGAAAATTCAGATATAACATTGCCGGTTGAAGAAATGGTTGAACATAAATCTGTTTTGACAGATGATGTTTTGGAATCTAAAAAGGATGTTGAGCCAAAAAAGGCTTCTGTGAAAACAAAAAGCAATACCAAAACCGCTGAGGTAAAAAAGCCTAAATCTTCTAAACCAGTAAAGAAGAAAACGGCAAAGCCAAAAGAAAATAATAAAACTAAAAAAGCAGATAAGAAGTGATAAAAAAAGGGCTTGAAACATCAAGCCCTTTTTTATTAGTTGTCTTACAGAAAATCCTGAGTTTATTCGAGGATATCTATTTGTTTTGTTATTTTATTGTTGCGCTCAGTGTGGTAGCAATTTGTTTGGCCAATTCATTTACCAATGTGCTTTCTGTCTGAATTAGGTCATCAAAATTGTTATTGGTTTGGAGTGAAATGTTAGCTTTTTTTGTAATGATGACATCTCCGTTTTTGTTAGCAATATACCACCAACCAACAAGATTGGCTTGGCTGTCCAGAGCTCCTTCAAATTTTTCTATTTCTACAAAAACCAAATAATCAAATTTTTCTTGTCCTAAATAGCGTGGCTTAACTAATGCTTTGGGCATATATAAAGATATGTCATTTGCCAAAGTTCTTTGCATCATACTGGAAAGAGGTTCACTCCAGCGATTGGCTTCTGAAAAACTCAGTTCAACAGAATTTGGTGCTTTTAGTACAATTTGCGGTTTATCCAGATATGTGGGGATTTTTATTTCTTCTACGCCGATTTTACTAAACTTTTGAGAAACAGGTGTTATGTCATCTACATTTGCATTTTTAAGGCTATAAAATTTAGATGGTGCACTTGTTCCAACACTAAAACATCCGCTTAAGTTTAAGCTAATAAGCAAACACAATAGAATTTTTTTCATATTAATATCCTCCTTTTCCTTTTAATAATGCTTCCGGATGTCTTTCTAAATAATCAGCTAAATTTCTGAAAGATTTGGCAGCTTGTCCAATATCTACAATAGCTTGATTTAAATTTCTGACCGTGTCTGATGAAGCCTGAGAGTTTTTGCTGATGACGTTGTCCAGCTCACTGATAACTTTATGAATGCGGGGCATTTCTTTATTTAGGTTATCAAAAAACAAGTTAAAAGCTTCTACACTATGCCTGAAGGGGAGTTGTTGAAAACCTTTAGATAATTCACCCAATTGTGATAAGGCGGTTGGAATTTCAACAAATTGAGAATTATTGTTTTTTAAGATAACAGGTGTATCCGGTAGCATTTCAAATTCTATCATTAATTGTCCGGTTACAAAACTTTGAGTGGCCAAGCGTGCTCTTAAACCTTTTTTGATTAATTCTTTCAATAGCAAATTTTTATTTTCATATCCTTGCATGGAGGCTATGCTTTGTTGGTTCATTTTTGCATAAACCGGAATGTTAAAATCTAATGTTTTAGGGTCAGTTAACAGTCCTATTTTTGAGACTTGACCTACTTCAACACCTTTGAATACAACCGGAGAGCCTACATTTAAGCCTGTTATGGATTCTTCAAAAAACATAACAATTTGGTTTTCTTTGTTTGAAAATTTGTTTTTGAAAAAGTTTAAAGTGACAAGCAGAAATACACTTAAGCCGATGATTACAAACAGACCTATCATCTTAGTATTTGGTTCTTTACGCATTTTTCTTTTCCCCTCGGGTTAAAAAATTTAAAACTTTTTGATTGGGCGGATTTTTCAGGAGTTGCTTGGGGTCTCCGTATGCTCCGACACCTTTTTGTTCTGCATCTAAAAAAATTGAGTTTGTTCCTATGGCAAAAATAGAGCTTAATTCATGTGTCACAACAACAATTGTTGTTCCCAAACTTTGATTGATTTCTATAATCAAGTCATCAAGGAGTTTGGAGCTTATGGGGTCAAGACCAGCCGAGGGTTCATCAAAATATACAATTTCTGGGTCAAGGGCCAAGGCTCTGGCCAAGCCGGCTCTTTTTTTCATACCGCCGCTGATTTCTGATGGATAAAAATCTTCAAATCCGGATAATCCGACTAACGCTAATTTTAAGCTCACAAGTTCTGATATTAATTTGGTGGAATAATTTGTGTATTGTTGTAAAGGAAGAGCTATATTTTCTGCTAATGTCATAGAGCTAAACAATGCACCGCTTTGATATAAGATACCGCATTTTTTCATAATTTCATCTTTTTGAAATTGCGATGCTTTTGTAAAATTTATGTCATTTATAAAAATGTTTCCTTTTGATGGGGGCACCAATCCGGTTAAAGCCCTCAACATACTGCTTTTGCCGCAGCCGCTGCCACCCATGATAATAAAAACATCTCCTTTTTTGACATCAAAATTAACATGTTCCATTAAAACAAAATCACCATAAGATATGGTTAAATCTTGAACACTTATTTTGTTTTGTTTCTCTTTCATATGCCGCAAACCTCAAAAATCATTGTGATGATACCGGTGGCAACTATCATTAATACTATGGATGAAACCACAGCTTTTGTTGTTGATAAGCCCACACTGTCTGCATTGCGTCCGCAATTGATGCCATAATAACAACCTGATAAGGCAATTATTATTCCAAATACAAAACCGTGAAATACGCCAACTAAAAAATTGGTTAAATTTAGAGCATCAACAGAAAATTTCCAATATTCTTGCGGTGATATGTCCAACATTATCACTCCTACAAACGCACCGCCCAACATTCCCATAAAATCTGCCAAAACCGTTAAAATCGGCATACTGATTATTAAACTCAACATTCTGGGTAAAACCAAAAAATCTATTACGGGAATGCCCATGGTTTTTAGCGCGTCAATTTCTTCATTTACTTGCATGGTGCCGATGGTAGCGGCATAAGAGGCTCCGGTTCTGCCAGACATTATAATTCCGGCCATTATGGCTCCCATAATGCGTGTCATGCCGATTGTGACCAAACTGGCAACATAAATTTGGGCTCCAAATGTTTTTAATTGAATTGCGCCAACAAATGCTAAAATCAATCCAACCATAAAGCTCACAAGCGACATTATGCCAATAGCTTTGTATCCGCAGTCTTCAAGTGAAAATAAAAAATCTGCTTTCCTTAAAATGGCTTTCCCTTTAAAAAATCTGCCCCATGATTGAAGTGTTTGCCCAATGAAAGAAACGGCTCTATTAAGGCTTTGGTATAAGCCTAAAGCAAAAATACCGACAACTTCTAAAAAAGGAGATTTTCTTGAAGTTTGCAGAGAGGGTTTTCTATCTACTTCTATGGATAATTCTATTAAATGTTGTAAGTTTTCGGGCATATTTTCAAAATGCAACGGAATGTTATTCTTCTGGGTGATTTTTGCTATTTGATATAATATGACCAGTAAAGTTGAATCCCATAATTTTAATTCTGCTGCATTGATGTTTACTGATGTGGACTTATCTGCCAGAGCATATAATTGTGTTTTGTCTGGCGTATTATCATAATGAATAATGTCTTCTTTTAATAAGATGTGAAGTTCTTTATTTTTGGTTTCAAATTTTAACACAATTTTTTGCCCTTTTTTTTATAAGATAAGTGTATTATTCCATAAAAAATATGACATTCAAGATGTATTTTTATATTTTTTCGTATGTAAATGTAATCATATTTTTATAAAAAACAACTTTACAAAATAAATTGTCGGAATTACAGTGCCCTGAATTTAAATTTTATTTTATATGAGGCAATATTAATGATAAAAGATATGACGGTTGGCAACCCTCTGGGATTAATTATAAAATTTGCAATTCCTCTTTTGTTGGCCAATCTTTTTCAACAATTGTATAATATTTCAGATATTTTGATTGTCGGTCGTTTTTTGGGTTTGAGTTCTTTGGCTGCAGCCGGTGCTTCTGCTCCGATTTTTTATACGGTTTTGCTGATTACTTTTGGCTTTACTGCCGGATTATGTGTGATTACGGCTCAAAAATTTGGTGCAAAAGATGAGCAAGGCGTTAGAAAATCTGTTACTCATAGTTTGATGGCCAGTGTTGTTTTGAGTGTGTTTATTACTTTTTTCTTGGCTGTGTTTATGAAACCGGTTTTAAGACAAATGAATGTGCCTGAAAATATTATGACTGAAACTTATAAGTTTATTTTTACCTTGAATTTAGGGCTGGTTCTGATTGTGGGGTACAATCTTTTAGCCGGATTTATCAGAGCTTTGGGTGACAGCAAAACGCCTTTATATTTTTTGATTTTTTCTTCTGTTATGAATATTTTGCTTAATTTACTTTTTATATCTGTATTTAAATTGGGTATTGTCGGTTCTGCTCTTGGTACAATTGTGGCAATGAGTATATCTGTTATTTGTTGTGCTGTTTTTATTTCCCATAAATATCCGATTTTACGTTTGCAAAAGAAAGATTGGGAATTTGATAAAAGTTTTATGAAAGAACATTTGCGTATTGCTATTCCAATGTCTTTGCAATTTTCTGTTATTGCCATTGGTTTGTTGATTATTCAAGCTATTTGCAATTCTTTTGGGGAAAATACAATTGCTGCTTTTACTTCTGCCTTACGAATTGAGCAATTGGGAACTCAGCCTTTGTTGGCTTTGGGAATTGCTATTGCTACTTATGCTGCGCAAAATTATGGTGCTGGTCAAATTGAACGTATTCAAAAAGGGGTACGCCAAAGTGTGATAATCTGTATAATATTTAGTGTCCTTATTGCATTGATTGTTCGCTTTTGGGGAGAGAATTTTATTGATGCTTTCTTGAAAGAAAAAAATGATGAAATTATTAAAATCGGGCATGACTATTTAAATATAAGTACCATGTTTTATCTTTTCCTTGGCTTGATTTTTATTTTTAGAAATGTGTTGCAAGGAATGGGAAAGGTTTTGTTTCCGATTATTGCTAGTATTGCAGAATTAGCAATGCGCGTTTTTGCCGCGGTTTATTTGGCAAAAAGTTTAGGCTATTTAGGTTTGTGTTATGCCAGCCCAATCGCTTGGGTCGGTGGAGCCGTCGTTGTTGTTTTGGGATATTATTTAACTATTCAAAAACTTCAAAAACAAAAATTGCTTAATAAATTTAAGTGGTTGGCTTATAAATTGGGTATATGTAAAAAATGTGAGCAAGTGATTCAAGATGGGCATGCTCATAGTTAAAAAAAGTCCGATGAATTTTCATCGGACTTTTTTGTTGGTTGTTGCTATTTCTTTTTTGCAGAAAATTGTTCATATTCCGCTTTACCGCGTGTTAATTCATATGTTTTCTCACGTATGGTCTGGAACAAAATGTATAACAACGGAATTATAATTAAACCGGCGACTGTACCAAGCAACATTCCGTAAAATACCGGAACACCGATTGCTACACGGCTGGAAGCGCCGGCACCGGTTGCAACAATCATTGGCCATACACCCAAAATGAAGGTGAAAGCTGTCATGAGTACGGCACGAAAACGCTCTTTTGTGCCAACCATGGCTGCTTTGACAATGCTTGAACCTCGTTCTCTTTCTTCTTTAGAGAATTCTACAATCAAAATTGCGTTCTTACTTGCCAAACCAACAAGCAAAATTAATCCTAATTGTGCATAAATACTCAATGGAAGATTGCATATGAACAAGCCGGCTAAAGCACCAAGCATGGCAACCGATACAGAAGTCAAAACAGGTAACGGCGTTGACCAACTTTCATATTGAGCAACCAAGAATAAGTAGCCAAACGTAATTGCCAAGGCCAATAAATAGCCAATTTGTCCTTGGTTGGATTTTTCTTGATAGCTCATGCCAGACCAGTCATAGCTAAAGCCTGTTGGTAATGTTTTTGACATTTCTTCTACGGCAGTCATGGCTTGACCTGTACTAACTGAACCGTTTTGGACCGCTGTAATTGTTGCACTTGGATATTGGTTATATCTTGTTACAACACGCGGAGATAAGATTTTTGTCAGTTTAACCAATGAACCTAACGGAACCATTTGTCCGGTCGAACTTTGAACATATAAATCTTTGATACTTTCAATATCCTTACGGTTTGCCCAATCGGCTTGAATAATAACTTGGTTTACTTGTGTTCCGAAGTTAACGTCATTGATGTAGCTTGAACCCAAATAATTTTGCAGCGTTGAGAAAATGTTTCCGACCGGAACTTTCATCGCTTCGGCTTTTTCTCTGTCTATATTAACATAAATATTTGGTGTCTTTGCCGTATATGTTGAATATGCATATTGAATTTCTGGCATTTGGTTTAATTTTGCTAAAATTCCTTGCAAAGCAGCGTCAATCTTTTGCGGGTTATCCGTATCCATAGATTGCAAGCGATAATCCATACCGCCACTGTTTCCAAGTCCGGGGATGGCCGGAACTTCAAAAAGTTGAATATCTGCTTCCGGCATGCCTATTAATTTGGCGCGAATCTTATTCAAAATGTTGGTTGAATAAAGTTCCGGATCTGTACGTTCATTCCATGGTTTTAAGATAACAATACCCATACCTACGTTTTCACCGCTACCACCAATCATTGATGTTCCAACAACATTCATCACGCCGCTTACTCCCGGTTCATTTTTCAAAATAGGATATATCTTATCAATGAATTTTTGGGTACGCTCACGTGATGCACCTTCAGGAAGTTGAATATTCATCATAATCACACCTTGGTCTTCATTTGGAATGAATGATGTATGGCTGATTTTTAGGAAAGCGTAATTTCCTAGTACCAATAATCCTAATAAAAGAGCAATAACGCCAACTTTGCGTCCGATTAAAGCTACAATTCCCGTATAACGATCGCGGGCAAAGTTCAAATATTTATTAAAAATATATAACGGACCGCTTGTATAGGGTTTAAGTGGCTTTAACATGGTTGCGCAAAGTGCCGGTGATAAGGTTAAGGCATTGACTGATGAAAAAACAACCGCAGTGGATATGGCCACGGCAAATTGTTGATAAATTCTTCCTGTGATACCTCCCATAAAACCAACCGGTACAAATATGGCTAACAATACTAAGGTGGTTGCAATAACGGCTCCGGATACTTCTTCCAT
Source organism: uncultured Pseudomonadota bacterium (assembly GCA_949295005.1). Classification (GTDB taxonomy): domain Bacteria; phylum Pseudomonadota; class Alphaproteobacteria; order RF32; family CAG-239; genus CAJLXD01. The sequence continues at coordinate 47,431 of CASFJL010000002.1, forward strand.
GGCTTTGATAGTGGCTTCTTTTGGTGTTAAACCTTCATTTTCCATCAAATATAAAACACGTTCTACAACCACAATAGCGTCATCAACCACCAAACCAATGGCTAATACCAAACCAAATAAGGTTAACATGTTGATGCTGTATCCTAAGGCAGACATAACGGCAAAGGTTGCAAAAAGTGATACCGGAATGGTTAAAGATGGAACCAAAGTGGCGCGCCAATCTTGCAAAAAGAGGTAACATACACCAATAACCAAAGCAAAAGTTAATATAAGTGTGAATATTACTTCTTCAATTGAGGCACTAATGTAGTTGGTTGCATCATAACCAATTAAATAAGTGATGTCTTCCGGAAAGAATGTTGCCAATCTGGCTAGCTCTTTTTTGACACCTTCCATTGTTTCCAAAGCATTCGCTCCGGATAACAAGTTTAAGGCTATGGTGACAGATGGAGCATTATTAAATTGAGATGTTATACTATAACTTTCTTGACCAATTTCAACACGAGCAATGTCTTTTAAGTAAACAAGGCCTCCTTGCTCTGCCGTTCTGACAACAATGTTTTCAAAGTCTTTAACCTCATTCAAACGTCCTTGTGTTTGCAGAGAATAGACCATTTGCTGATTGCCGTCACCAGGCATTGCGCCGACTTTACCTAATGAAGGCTGATAGTTTTGGCTTTCAATGGCGGCGGTGATTGTATCAAGTGGTAAATTTAAGGCTGCAATTTTATCTGCATCCAACCAAACACGCATTGATGATGCTGAAGCATATATATTTACTTCTCCCACACCATTTACACGGCTTAAGCTGTTTTTGATGTTGTTTTCAACATAGTCACTCAATTGTTGCGGTGTAAATGTTCCTTTGGGGGACATTACAGTAATGAAACCTAACATATCAGATGAACGTCTTTTTACGGTTAGACCTTGGCGTGTTACATCTGACGGCAATTTTGATGTGGCTTGTTGAATGCGGTTTTGTACTTTTACTTGCGCCATATCCGGATCAACGCCTACTTTAAATGTAACCGTTAATGAATAACGAGAATCTTCTGATGAAGAACTCATATAAAGCATGTCTTCTACACCATTGATTTCTTCTTCCAACGGAATACCGACAGTTTTTGCTATAACTTCCGCACTTGCTCCCGGGTAGGATGCTGAGACCACAACCTCAGGCGGGGTAATTTCCGGATATAATGAAATCGGTAACGAAAAAACCGCAATCGCACCAGCTAAGGTCAATACGATGGAAATTACCATCGCAAAACGCGGTCTTTCAATAAATATTCTTGAAAACATGGGCTATTTTGCCTCCTGTGTATCTGTTACAAGTTGGGCTTTTACTTCTTGTCCGTTTTTGACTTTTTGTAACCCTTGTATAATTACTTTATCTTCAGATGATAATCCTTCCAAAACTATTTGATAATCTTCTACCGGATCTCCTAACACAACACGGCGTTGTTCTGCTATGTTCTTATCATCAACAACGACAACATAGTTACCGTTTTCATCTTGAGCCAGAGCTGCTTGCGGAACCAATATGGCTAATTGAGGCTCTTTGTCCCCAACTTTAATGTCAATATAGTTGCCCGGAATAAGTAATTTTTGAGCGTTTTCATATTCGGCATAAATATTAATCGTTGCCGTTTGAGAATCAATCTCATTGCCACTAAAGACAGATTGTACCGGCTCTGTTAATATTTGTCCGTTTGGCAAAACAAGCTCTGTTTGCATGGTGATTTCTTTCATGTTAGCTTGTCTTGCTTCCAACATGTCTTTATCTGTTACTGCAAATGAAACCCTAATCGGACTGACTTGAACAATACGAGCCAAATTATCACTGGAGGAGGTGACATAGTTGCCTTCCGTAATGTTTGCTTTGCCTATATAACCGGTGAATGGGGCTTTGATTTCAGTGTAATCTAAATCGATTTTGGCTAATTCTAAATTGGCTTCTGCTTGCGCAACTGCTGCTTTTGCTTGTAAATAGTTGCTTTCAGAAGTATCTAATGTTGCTTTTGAGGCATAATTTTGCTTGCTTAATGATTTTTGGCGTTTGTAATCTCTTTCTGTTTTTACCAAATTTGCTTTTGCACTGTCTAATTCTGCTTGGCGTAATTCAACATTTGCCAAATAGCGTTTCTGTTCAATAATAAACAGTATGTCCCCTTCATTAACCAAACCGCCTTCTTTGAACAAAACTTTTTCTACATATCCGGTGATTTGAGGTTTTAAATCAACACTTTTGATGGCTTCTACACGGCCAATGTAACTTTTTTTGGGAGATATTTCTGCTAATTTTACTTGTTTGGTTAAAACATAAGGTGTTCCACCGTCCATACCTGACATATTAGGTACTTGGGGGGTTAAGCGCGCCTTTAAATACCAACCGGCTCCAACGCATAGGAGCATAATACATACTTTTCTTATAAGGGTAGATTTTTTTATTTTTGTAACACGCATGTTTTATTTTTCCTCCAATTTTAAATTATGGCAGATGATATTATCAAATCCATATGAAACAAAATCAACAAAACTATAGTTTGCCGATTTGGTTATTTCTTGTCCAATCGCACCTTTCCAAAAACAGATGAACATTTCTGATGTTTTATTTGTTTCAATTGATGCTGGTATTTCGCCACTTTTTTGCATATTTGTCAATGTTTCTTTTAACAATTTGAAAGGTATATCTATAATATCTTCCAAACTCTTGGTAGCTTTTTTATAGATTGTTTCTGACCATTCCATTTGGTAAAGCGCAAAAAACATGAATTTTCTAAATTCTTGATGTCTGGAGATGAGTTCTGCTAATGTCAAAAAATATTTTTTTAATTCTTCTATATTACCAACATGCGGAACCTTTGCTCTCATATAATTTTGGCTTTGCGTTATGGCTTCTCTGATTATGGCAATCAATAAATCCGGTTTATTGCGAAAATGCCAATATACTGCACCTTTTGTAAAATTTATGCGCTTGGCTATCTCGTCAAAAGTGGTTTTTGAATAGCCTTTTTCACAAAATAAATCCAATGCCGCTAACAATATGGCATGGCGGGTTTGCTCTGCTTCTTCTTTTGTTCTTCTTGCCATTTTTTCCTCTTAATTTAATTATACATTTTGGTCTGTATGTATAATAAAGTTAAGTAAATTTCAAGCATTTTTTATTTTGTTGATTTTTTTTTCTCTTAATTTATAATGCCGAGCGTTAAATAAATTATTAATGTTATTAAATTTTTTATATTATGAAAAGAATTTCTAATTCTGATTTGCTTGTTGGTTTGGAATATCCTAATCAAGAAGTACAAAAAGCATATTTGACTTTTGCTTTGAAGAAATGGTTGACTTCTAAAAGCTATGGTCCGCAATGTTTTGATGAGGTTATGGAACTCAAAGAACTTTGCCCGCCTCAAGTGTATAAGTTATTCAGCGAAAATACCGTTGAGCTTTTGCCTAACCTGATTGCCGAAATGAAAGGAATTGACTTTGCCAAGATTGATTTGCTTATGCAAAATGATTGGAAATTAGGAAAGATTTTTTCATTTAAAATTGCTTATGCTGCTCTTATCAATCTGGACGCATATCCCAATGCCGGCTTCAATAGATTGTCAAAAAAGACAATGGTTGAAAAATGGCAAAAAGAGCTTATGAAAATTGAAGATATGGAGGTTTGGGAATGTTTGTTATCATTGGGCGAGCTTTCTCATTCGGGATTGAAGGTTTTCTCTTCTTGGCTTCAGAAGCAAGAAAAAGAAAGTCATGTGGATTTTTCTGTTGTTCGGATTTTATGCGATAAAGCTAAAATTCAAGCTTGTTTTGCTCAAAGGGTTTTTAATCTTTCTCTGTATCTGATTGGAAATTTCAGAGGCTTTATGAATGAGGCTGTGAAAATCTTGGATGATTTTTGTTCATGTTATCCGATGTTTCGCAAATCATTGGAAAAATTTTTGCTCAAAAACTATAATCGCTACTTTTGGAAATTGGAACCTTATCCCCATCGGAATCCTTTGCAATATTATAAGGAGATGATGGCGCACTTGACTTCTGAGTGTTTGCATTTTTCTATTTCTTGGAAAATGAAAATTGTGCAGAAAATGCTTTATCAAGCTGAAAATAGAGCTATTGTGCTATTGTTGCTTGATAATCTGAAATTGATTTATGATTTTCAGGTAAATAGGGCTGATGAGGCTTATTTTGAGGCTATTAAAACCGGATTGAAGAAGAAAAAAGATTGTGATGATGAGGTGCTTTCTATTGTTATTTCTTTTGCAAAAGGAACAATATTTAATACCTCCGGTCTATGGTGGAAAGAATTTGCAAAATATCCAGTGGCTTTTCAAAAAACAATGGCGTTGGTTTATTCTTCTAATAAACTGTCTGAATGTGGTTTGGCGCAAGCTTATTTTGCGTTGGTATTTATGCATCAGAAAAATCCTAATCTGTTTGATGATTTTGAAAAGCTGGCGGTATCTATTTTGGCAAAAAATTGGGATGTTTCAAATCAAGATTTGATATCATTCTTTTATCCGTTTCAATGGTGTCCATATGATGAGGCAACTTCTCATTATTTGTTGCTTGGATGTAAAAAACTGTTGCAGATTGCACAAAATCAGCAAGCGTTTAATTTGTGGCGTTTGAAGTTTTTAATACCTCTTTATGCAAAAATCTTAGAAAATGAAGATTTAAAATCCTTGTTTGATGAGATTGAGAAAAGACAGTTGTTGCAGCAAAAAGAGGAAGAGGAAAAACAAAAAGAAATTGCTCTTTTGCTTGCTAAACTACAATAGAAATTCGTTTAATAAAAAAGCGAGGATGAAATTCATCCCCGCTTTTTTTGCGTGTTTAGAAAAACTTATTTGGTCAATTCTACCGTATCTTTGGCAATAGCCAATTCTTCGTTTGTTGGAATGACAAAGGCTCTGACTTTAGAATCTGGTTTGCTGATTTCAACAATTTCACCGCGAATTTGGTTCTTTTCTTCATCTAACTCAATGCCCAAAGCAGATACTCTTTCAATAATTAATTTTCTGACCAAAGCAGAGTTTTCACCAACACCGGCGGTGAAAACAAGAGCATCAACACCGCCCATAGCCATTGTGTAAGCACCAATGAATTTGGCAATGTTGTAAATGTAGCATTTCATGGCATCGATTACGGCAGGTTCACCGCGATTATAAGCAGCTTCAAAGTCGCGAGAATCGCTGTATCCTGTCAGACCTGCTTTACCTGATTTGCGGTTCAACATATCGTTCACTTCATCTACACTCAAACCTTGAGTTTTCATGATGTAAAGCGGAATGTAGGGGTCAATATCGCCGCAGCGGGTATCCATAACAATACCGGCAAGAGGTGTCATGCCCATAGAGGTATCAACGCATTCACCGTTTTTAACAGCGGTAATGGAAGCACCGCTACCAATGTGGCAGGTGATAATGCGGCTGTTTTTGCCAATGATTTTGGCTGCTTCTTCAGCAACAAATTTGTGTGAAGTACCATGCGCACCATAGCGACGAATCTTATATTTTTCAATTTGTTCGGTCGGCAAAGCATAAGTATAAGCCTCATAAGGCATAGTTTGGTGGAAAGCCGTGTCAAAAACAGTAACTTGTTTAACATTCGGTAATTGTTTCTTAACAGCTTTGATAACCAATACGGCAGCCGGATTGTGCAACGGAGCCAAAGTACCGAGCTCGGCAATTTGTTCAGTCACTTCATCATTAACAAGAGTGGATTTTTTGAAGATGGAACCACCTTGAACAATGCGGTGACCGATAGCAGAAATTTCGTTTAAATCTGAAATAACGCCGTCCATCAACAATTTCATAACTTCTTTGAAAGCTACGTCGTGGTTAGGCAAGTCTACATTAACTTCTTTTTTGCTGCCATCAGCATATTTGATGCCGACAAAAGAGGCATCACGACCGATACGTTCAGCGTTACCTTTGGCAACAACTTCATAATTTTCACCGTCTACATTGAAAAGTTGATATTTCAATGTTGAAGAACCGGCGTTTAATACGAGAATCTTTTTCATTTCTTTTTCTTTCCTTATTTTCTAACAGCTTGCAATGCGGTCATGCCGATAACACCGACAATATCTTCAGCAAAGGCACCGCGGGATAAATCATTAACAGGGGCATTTAAGCCTTGTAAAACAGGACCATAAGCTTCACATCCACCTAGACGCTGTAATAATTTATAACCTATGTTTCCGGCTTCTAAGTTTGGAAATACCAAAACAGAGGCTTGGCCTGCAACCTCACTGGTCGGAGCTTTCTTTCTGGCAACAACCATGTCTAATGCAGCATCTGCTTGTAATTCACCGTCCAATTGAATATTTAAATCCTTAAATTCATCGGTTTTCAAAGCTTCTTTGGCTAATTTTGTAGCTTCTACCACTTTGTCTACGGCGTCTCCTTTGCCGGAACCGTAGGTGGAATAACTCATCATGGCAACGCGTGGTTCTATTCCAAATTTGATGGCAGATAATGATGCTTCTAATGCAATATCAGCTAATTCTTTGGCCGTTGGGTTGATAATAACGCCGCAATCTGAAAAAACATACGGCTTGTCATTAGATACCATAATCAAGAAAGAAGAAACACCTCTGTCTTTGTGGGCTGATTTGATGATTTGCAATGCCGGACGAACCGTATCTGCCGTGGAGTGGTTGGCTCCGGATACCATACCGTCTGCATCTCCTGCTTTAATCATCAAGGTACCGAAATAGTTCGGAATCAAAGCGGTTTTTTGAGCTTCTTCTTCTGTCATTCCTTTATTTTTGCGGAGTTCATACAACAACTTGGTATATTCAGGCAATTTGGGTGATGTTTCCGGTGTGATAATATCAATACCTTCCAAGTTCCAGCCGTTATTAATAAAGTCTTTTTTAATTTGCGGCTCATTTCCGAGTAAAATGATTTTGCATATTTTTTGCTCATTAATCATATGAGCGGCTTTTAATACGCGTAAATCTTCTCCTTCCGGCAAGACAATTGTTTTATAATATTGTTTGGCTTTGGCCAAAACATCTTGTATGAATTTGCTCTCTAACATTTTATCCTCTTTATGATTATAGAATTGATTTATTGTTTATTTACTCTTCTATCTTATAAAAGTCTATTAAAAATTATTGATTGTGTAATAAAAACTTTTGATTATTTTTTGTTTTTGTTTTAGCATAAGGAAAATTTTGTTTTGCTTTGTTTTATAGTGAGGAAAAATGCAAAAAACTTTGTCTATTATCAAACCAGATGCCACAGTTAGAAATATTACCGGTAAAATTAATGCCATGATTGAAGATGCCGGCTTGAAAATTGTGGCTCAAAAACGTATTCGCTTGACCAAAGAACAAGCTCAAGAGTTTTATATTGAGCATAAAGATAAAGCTTTTTATGACGATTTGGTTGAATATATGACTTCTGCTCCGGTTGTCGTTCAGGTCTTGGAAGGTGAAAATGCTATCACAGATTATCGAAAACTGATGGGAACAACAAATCCGGCTACTGCAGAAGATGGTACAATCAGAAAAACATTTGCCGAATCGATTACGCATAACAGTGTGCACGGTTCTGATAGTGAAGAAAGTGCCGCACGCGAGGTGAATTTCTTCTTTAATCATTTAGAAATATTGGATTAGGAGGCTCCGGTGACGTTTTTCAAAAGTGCTTTGGCGTTCTTTTGTGTGAGTTTGTGCATGGTGTTTCCCGCTTTTGCTCAGACACAGAACCCTTTTGAAGTTGATGTGAAAGTTGATGTAACGGATGTCAACGCAGCAAAAGCTCGTGAAAAAGCTATGCAATCTGCCATGCGTCAAGCTTTTGAAATCGTTGTAAACAGATATGTTCCTTCTTCTGAAAAAGCACCTTTGCTTGCTTTGACAGATGAGCAAATGATTAATTTTATTCAAGAAATTTCTGTCTTGACAGAAAAAACATCTAATGTGCGGTATTTGGCGGATTTAAAAGTTAAAATTAATAAACCGATTTTTGTTGCTTATTTGCAAGAAAAAAATATTTCTATGGTTGTTAATGAGCCATCTAAAATTGTGGTAATTCCTATTTATCGTGAGTTTATTTCTGATGCGCCCCTCTTATGGGATGATAATAATTTATGGCTCCAAACATGGCAAAATGCAGAAGAAAACAATAATGCCGTAACAATTGTGCCTTTGGCTCCTTTAGATGTGGCTAATATTGATTTTAATGCTCAAATGGCTTTGGCTTATAATACAGAAGTTTTGCAAGCAATTGCTTTGAATACCAATGCTTCAGACGTGTTTGTTTTGGATGCTTTTTTTGATGGAATTGATGGTTTTAAGGTGAATGTTTCTTCTCTTAAAGCAAGAAAACCTTTTGATGAAATTGTGGTCGGAGGTGAGCGTAAAAATAAACAAAATGTGATGCAAAGAGCTTTAAGCGATGTTAAAAGAAAAATTGAAAATCAATTAAAACAAAGTCAGACAGAGCATAGCAAAATGCAATCTACTTTGATGGTGATATATAATTATGACAAACTTGCCGATTGGGTCAAACTTGAACAAAAATTAAGAGGTGTTCCTTATGTGAAAAATCTTGAAACGGTTGCTATCGGTGATAATAAAGTTCAATTTAAATTAGATGTTATCGGTGATGAAAATCAAGTCTGGAATGCTTTTAGAAGACTAGGCATGAATTTTAAGAAATATGATAATTTTTATTTGCTAGAATATTGAATAAAAGGAGAAATTTTGTGCTGAGTGCTAAAAAATCAAGTTATAACTGGCTTATTTGGTTGGTTTTGTTTTTGGCTTTTGGAGTGGCCGTATATGTTTTGCGTTCAGTCTTGTTGCCGTTTGTTGCCGGATTGATTATTGGTTATTTGCTTGATCCTTTGGCTGACAGGTTTGAAAAAATTGGTCTTTCCAGAACTTGGGCAACAATTTTGGTCTTGCTTTTAGTGGTGATAATTGTTTTTCCGCTTTTGTTGCTTCTTTTAGGGGTTGTTCAGGAACAAATTAGCCAATTTTTAAGCTCTTTGCCGGCATATATCTCTGCCTTAACTAAAAAAATTGAGCCGATTTTTGTTGAGTTGCAACAGCGTTTTCCAAGCTTGGAGGCTGAAAAAATCAGACAATATGTGCAAAATAATATGGCTAATGCCATGCGCGTTTTTGGAAAATTGGTAGCCAAGGTTATTTCCGGCGGATTTGCCTTTTTTAATGTGATTTCTTTGCTTTTGATTACTCCCGTCGTGGCTTTTTATATGGTGCGAGATTGGAATGATTTTGTTGAAAAAGTAAGAAGTTTGTTGCCCAGACATTCAAAAGCAAATATTGAAAAACAAATGAGGGAAATTGATTCCATTATTGCAAGCTTTATCAGAGGTCAATTAAGTGTTTGTGTTTTGCTTGGTACCTTTTATGCCTGCGGTTTGTATATTGTTGGTTTGGATTTGGGAGTGATGATTGGCTTTATTGCCGGAATTATTTCTTTTATTCCATATGTGGGGAGTATATCCGGTTTTGTTGTCAGTATGGCAATTGCTTTTGCTCAATTTTCTGAAGTTGGCAGAATTTTAGCTGTTGCCGGTGTTTTTGCCGTTGGACAATTTTTGGAAGGAAATTTTTTAACACCAAAATTGGTTGGAGACAGTGTTGGTTTGCACCCTGTATGGGTGATGTTTGCTTTGCTGGCCGGAGGTGTCTTACTTGGCTTCTTGGGGTTGATGATTGCCGTTCCCGTGGCGGCAATAATCGGCGTGTTGGTACGGCATGCTATTGAAAACTATAAACATAGTTCTTTATATTTGGAAGATTAACTAAAAAATATAAACGGCATCTAAAAAAAGATGCCGTTTTTTAATAAAAATTTAGACTTTATTTTTTATACTGGCTCAAAATATGTATTTAATTTGGGAATATATTCAAAATGCTTGTTTATTTATCTGATTTGTTGTCTTTGCCTTTAACATTTGATTCTTTGGGCTTGCGTATGTTTTGGGCTTTTTTAATACCGCTTGCAATATATTTGTTTTTTGGTGGTAAATTTATTGAGCTTTTGCGCCACCATCAAGCTCATGGACAGCCAATTAGAGAAGACGGACCGCAATCTCATTTGGCTAAAAAAGGCACTCCTACCATGGGGGGATTGTTGATTTTGATGGCAAGCATTATTTCTGTCTTGCTTTTTGCAAATTTGTATAATCCGTTGGTGTGGATTTGTGTCTTGGTTTTGCTCGTGTATGGTTTTGTTGGTTTTGTTGATGATTATGTTAAAGTTACAAAAGAGACTTCCAATGCCATGAGCGCTAAAATGAAATTGTTTTTACAATTTTCAACAGCGTTGGTTGCTGTTTTGGTAACCTCTTATTTTGCAGATAAGGAAAATAGATATGTTTTGAGCTTTCCTTATTTTAAGTCTTTGGCAATTAATTTATCTTATTTCTACATTCCTTTGGCTATGGTGGTGATTGTGGGAGCATCAAATGCCGTAAATTTGAGCGATGGTTTGGATGGTTTGGCCGGAGGATTGTTGGTTATTGCCTTTTTGGTGTTTTTGATATTTGCAGTTGTTTGCGGTGGTAGTTTAGCTCAATATTTTTATATTGTTCCGGTTAAAGGTGCTTCTGAAATAGCCATTGTATGTGCGGCCGTGATTGGAGCTTGTGTCGGCTTTTTGTGGTTTAATGCGCCTCCGGCAAAAGTTTTTATGGGAGATACAGGGTCTTTGGCTTTGGGGGCTTTGCTTGGTACAATTTCCGTGATTTTAAAACAAGAAATTTTGTTGGCAATTGTCGGCGGTGTATTTGTGCTGGAAGCATTGTCCGTAATGATTCAGGTCTTTTGGTATAAAAAAACCGGAAAAAGAGTTTTTTTAATGGCGCCCATTCATCATCATTTTGAGCAATTGGGTTGGAAAGAAACAACGGTTGTTTTGCGCTTTTGGATTGTGAGTTTGTTTTTGGCTGTTTTAGGTTTGATGGCTTTAATGCTTAAATAAGGATAAATAACGTGTTTTCATTTTCCAGAAATAGCAAAAGTTTGGTGGCAAATTGGTGGTGGACGGTTGATAAAACTCTTCTGGCCTTGATTACATTATTGTTGATTATCGGGGTCTTTTTGAACTTTTCTGCCAGTCCTTCCGTTGCAAACAGAATTGGTGTCGGGAGTTTTCATTTTATTAAACGACAATTGTTTTTTGTGCCGATTGCTTATTCTTTGATGCTCTTTTTATCTATGCAAAATTTGAAGACAATTCGCAGAACGGCAATTGTGGGATATGCCGTGATATTGTTTTTGATGGTGTTAACTTTATTTTGGGGGCAAGAAACTAAAGGTGCTTCTCGCTGGATTAATTTTGCCGGTTTTTCTTTGCAGCCTTCCGAGTTTGTAAAACCAACATTTGTGGTGGTGGCAGCTTGGTTGTTTGATGGGCAAAAAAAATATAAAGATTTTCCCGGAAATTTGCTTTCTACTTCATTATATGCCTTAACTGCAGCATTGCTCTTGTTGCAGCCTGATTTGGGTATGACGGTTGTGGTAACGGCTATTTGGGGATTTCAATTCTTTTTGGCCGGTTTGTCTTTGTGGTTGGTTGGTATTTTGGCCGTCATTGGTTTGGTTGGCGTGGTGGTTGCTTATTTTGTTTTTCCTCACGTAAATGCCAGAATAAATCAATTTTTGGCCTCAGATAATCAGCTGGGATACCAAATTAAAAAGTCTTTAGAAGCTTTTGAAAACGGCGGCTTTTTTGGAAAAGGCCCGGGAGAGGGCGTTGTAAAAATGAATATTCCGGATGCGCATACGGATTTTATTTTTTCGGTTGCCGGTGAAGAATATGGAATGTTTTTGTGCTTGGTCATTGTTTGTATTTATGCTTCAATTGTGGTTCGGGCTATGTTGTTGTCTGTCAGAGAAGGAAATTTATTTATTGTTTTGGCGGCTTGCGGTTTGGCGGCATCTTTTGGTTTGCAAGCCATTATTAATATGGCTTCTTCTTTGCATTTGATGCCCACTAAAGGAATGACTTTGCCTTTTATTTCTTATGGCGGATCTTCTTTATTGGCAACGGCATTGGCTTTGGGTATGTTGTTGGCGATTACAAGACGAAATGTTCATGCGGAGGATAAAGATGAAACGAGCTAAACATATTAAAAAATCTCCTTTGATTGTGTTGACAGCAGGTGGAACCGGTGGGCATGTTTACCCTGCAGAGGCTTTGGCTGAAGAGCTTGCTCAAAGAGGGTATCGTTTGTTGTTGGTTACCGATAATCGCGGAAAAAACAATTATAAAGGTAAATTGAGCGAAATTCCTAATGTTGCTGTTCAAGCCGGCGCATTGGTTGGAAAATCTATATGGTTTAAAATTAAAAGTTTGTTCAAATTGGCTATTGGCGTTGTTCAGGCAGTTTTTATCATTATAAAGAAAAAGCCTGTTTGCGTGGTTGGATTTGGCGGATATGCCTCTTTTCCGATGTGTGTGGCTGCAATTTTGACCGGAACAGATTTGGTGATTCATGAGCAAAATTCTGTTATGAGCAGAACAAACAGATTGTTAAGTAAATATGCCAGCTTAATTGTTTTGAGCTTTGATAATACAAAATATTTGCCTCAAAATGTGAAGAATTTGGTTTGCGGTATGCCGGTGAGAGCTTCTATTGTAGAAGCATCTTCTAAGGGGCGTCCGGTTTTAAGTAAAAATGACAAAATGCAGATTTTGATTTTGGGCGGAAGTCAGGGTGCAAAAGTGTTCAGTGATGTTATTCCTGAAGCAATTAAAAAAATGGATAAAAAACTGCAAAGCAGAATTTCTATTGTTCAGCAATGTCGTGCAGATGATTTAGAAAGCTTAAAAAAAGCTTATGAAAATGCTTTGTGTCAGGTGGAGGTTTCTCATTTCTTTAACAATATGCCAGAGCTTTATGCAAAATCTCATTTGGTTATTTCCAGAGCAGGGGCTTCTTCTGTTTTTGAAATTGCCGTAATGAAAATTCCGGCTTTGTTGGTGCCTTTACCTACAGCCGCAGATAACCATCAAATGGGTAACGCTTTGTGGTTGGAAAAATTAAAACTTGCTCAAGTTATTGCTCAAGATGATTTTTTGCCTGAAACTTTGAGTCAAATTTTGAGTGATTTTTTAAATCATTCAGAAAAACTTGGTGAAATGTCCGGAAATTTGAAAAAATCAGGTATTTTTGATGCGGCTAAAAATTTTGCAGATGCTATTGAGCAAGATGTTTTGCAAAAAAATAAAATTAGGAGATAAAAAATGTTTTGGTCAAAAAGCCCTGCTGACAAGCTTTTAGAAATATTGCCTCAAGTTAAAGGAAAATACAAAAAAGAAGAACCCTTATCTAAATATACTTGGTTTGCTGTCGGTGGACCGGCAGAGGTAATGTTTTTTCCGGAAAATGAAGATGATTTGGCTATGTTTTTGAAAACAAAACCCTATAATGTTCCTGTGTTTGTTATTGGTGCTGGCTCTAATCTTTTGGTTAGAGATGGCGGAATTACGGGTGTGGTTATTAAGCTTGATAATAAAAATTTTAAGAAAATTGATATTCAAAAAGATACTATCACCGTGGGAGCCGGTCTTAGAAACGGAAGCTTGGAAAAAACTTTAATTGAAAAAGGTATCGGCGGGTTGGAATTTTTATGTTCAATTCCGGGAGTGATTGGCGGTTCTGTTAAAACAAATGCCGGTTGCTATGGTAAAGAAGTTAAAGATGTGATTGTTTCTGCAACAATTGTGAATGGCTTGGGTGAACAAAAAACAATTAGTGTAGATGATTTGAAACTCTCTTATAGAAATAGTTTGTTTCCTGATGATTGGATTATTACTTCCATTACATTTAAATATACGCCTAAAGAATCTGAAAAAGTGGCTGAAACTATTGCCGATATTAAAGAAAAAAGAGCGAAATCTCAACCGCATAATGTTAAAACTGCCGGTTCTACTTTTAAAAATCCGGAAGGCTTGAAAGCTTGGGAGTTAATTAAAAAATCCGGTTGCGAAAATCTTAATTTTAACGGTGCCGTAGTTTCTGATAAACATTGTAATTTTTTAGTTAATACTGGGACTGCAACTGCTAAAGATATTGAAAATTTGGGTGAGGAAATTATAAAAAAAGTTAAAGAAAAAACTTCTATCACATTAGAATGGGAAGTTAAACGTGTGGGTATTGATAAAAAATAATTATGACAAACGAGCCTGAAACGAATACGCAAAATAATACAGATATTCCCATAAAAAAGGATAATAAAATTTATGAGCCTCAAGAATTTGGGATGCGCTTGCTTGCATCTGTTATTATTTTGAGTTTTATTTTTTGTTTGGCTTTTATTACGGTTTTGTTTAATACCGACATGATAGAAAAAAAACTTCAACAAATTTCTCAAGATTTTTACGCCAAAGCTCAGGAATTTGGATTTGTTTTGGATGATGTGGTCGTTTTGGGAAGAGATAAAACCTCAAAACATGAATTGCTTGAAATTTTGAATCTTCAGCGTGGTGATAATTTCTTAAAAATAGATGTACATCTTTTGCAAGAAAAATTAAAAAAATTGCCCTGGGTTAAAAGTGTTACCGTGAAAAGAAAATTTTATCCCAATGTTATTGAAGTTACATTAACGGAAAAGCAAGTTCGTTCCATTTGGCAAATAAATGAAAAATTTTATCCAATAGATGAAGAAGGGCATGTGATAAACGCATCTTTTGTGCCCAAAGAGCCGCTTTTACTTATTATTGGAGAAGGTGCTCCCGAAAATATTAATCAACTTTTGAAAGAAATTAGTTTTAATAAAAAAATTTTGGAAAGAGTTAAAGTGGCTAATTTTATTTCTAAAAGAAGGTGGAATTTGGTTTTGGATGATATTCAAAACGGTATTACCATAAAGCTTCCGGAAAAAAATGTGGAAAAAGCATGGAAAAAATTGGTCCATTTGGATACTATAAACGGTATTCTTAAACGTAAATTAACCATCATTGACTTAAGATTAGAAGGTAAAATTACGGTGAAATTGAAAAAAACTGATGGAAAACCGCCGCTTTTGAATCATAAAAAAGAGAATTTGGGATAGTTTTTACGGAGGAATCATTGACACATTCTTTTAATCGACTGACAACAATTGCCGCTTTAGATATTGGGTCTTCTAAGGTGAGTTGTATTATTGCCAGAATTAGTCGAGATAAAAGAATCAATGTGGTGGGATATGGTTATAATGCCTCTAAAGGGATTAAAAACGGAATCGTAGTGGATATTAATCAAGCAACATTGTCTGTTTGCAATGCGGTTGAGGCTGCCGAGCAAATGGCTAATGAACGTATTGACCGTGTGATTGTTAATGTTTCGGGAGATAAAGTCAAAAGCAGTATCAAAAGCGCTTCTATCTCCATTAATAAAAACAGACCTGTTTGTGAAAATGATATCAATAAAGTTATTGAGCGCGGTATTAATAAAATTAATGTTGAAAATCATGAGCTTATTCACTGCTTGCCAACTTGCTATCGTTTGGATAACGGAGAAGACATTAAAGATCCGAGAAATATTTTTGGAGAGAATCTTTCTGTTGATATTTTGCTTGGTTTGATGCCCGATATTATGTATAGAAATTTGTCTTTGGTGGTGGAAAATGCTCATTTGGAAATTGCCGGAAAGGCTTTTTCTTCTTATGCATCTGGCTTGTCTTGCTTGGTGGATGATGAAAAAGAAATCGGTGCAACAGTGATTGATATTGGCGGCGGAACAACAAGTATTGCCACTTTTAAACATGGTTATCCGGTGTATTTTTCTTCAATTGCCGTTGGCGGAAATAACGTAACAAATGATATTGCTTATGGTTTGACAACTTCTTTTGCTCATGCTGAAAGATTGAAAACTTTGCATGGTTGCGCTTTTTTGAGCTCTCAAGATAAATCTGAAATGATTAATGTGTATCCGGTTGGGGAAGAAGATGACAGCTTGATTAAGCAGGTGCCAAAATCTGATTTGATTAGTATTATTACTCCAAGAATCGAAGAAATTTTTGAATTGATAAATTTGAAGTTTAAAGAGCAAGGGTTGGCTGACATTTCAAGCCATCGCGTGGTGTTGACAGGTGGGGGAAGCTTGCTTGCCGGAATGAGAGAAGTGGGTTCTATGGTCTTGGATAAACAAGTGAGAATCGGAAAACCTAAAAATGTTTTGAATCTTCCTGAAATATTATATTCTCCGGCTTTTTCAACTTGTGTCGGCTTGTTGCTTTTTGCTCTGAATTATACTGAAAAAAAACCAAATAAAATTATTAATAAGCCTATTCGTTCTGATTCCGGTTTGCTGGGAAGCATTAGTTCTTGGTTTAAGCAAAATTTTTAATTTGCTTCATAAAAAAATATATCTTGGTAACTAAAACTTAATTTATTTAATGCTATTATTTTATAAAGTTTGATTTGAAAATTTTTAGTTAGGAAGAAAAATGTCAATTAAATTAGCTGTACCTGAAAAAACAATTACTCACTTGAAACCAAGAATTTCGGTTATCGGTGTTGGCGGTGGCGGCGGAAATGCCGTAAATAATATGATTGCTCAACAATTAGAAGGTGTGGACTTCATTGTGGCAAATACTGATGCACAAGCATTGGCTCACTCTACCGCAAGCAGAAAAATTCAATTGGGTTTGGAAACAACTCAAGGTTTGGGTGCAGGGGCTCGTCCTGAGGTTGGAAAATTGGCCGCTGAAGAAGCTAAAGATGAAATTGAACGTGAGTTAGAAGGCGCAAATATGGTCTTTATTACTGCCGGTATGGGCGGTGGTACAGGTAGCGGTGCGGCTCCGGTTGTGGCTAAATTGGCAAAACAAAAGGGAATCTTAACTGTTGGCGTGGTTACAAAACCTTTTCAATTTGAAGGACGTAAACGCTATGAAACAGCCGAAGCTGCCGTTGAAGAATTTACCAAAGAAGTAGACAGTATTATCATTATTCCTAACCAAAACCTTTTTAGAATTGCTGACAAAAATACAACTTTGGCAGATGCTTTTGTGATGGCTGATAATGTGTTGTATGCCGGTGTGCGTTCTATTACTGATTTGATGATGATGCCGGGCTTGATTAACCTTGATTTTGCAGATATTAAATCTATTATGCAAGATAAAGGCAAAGCCATTATGGGTACCGGCGAAGCTGAAGGTGAGGATAGAGCTGTTAAAGCTGCTGAACAAGCTTTGTCTAACCCATTGTTGGATGATTGTTCTATGCGCGGAGCTAAAGGTGTTTTGATTAATATTACCGGTGGTTCTGACATTACATTATTTGAAATTGATGAAGCTGCCAGCCGTATTAAGGAAGAAGTTGATGAAGATGCCAATATTATTTTTGGTTCTAGCTTTGATGAAAGCTTGGTTGGCAAAATCAGAGTTTCTATTGTGGCAACAGGTATTGGTGATGGAAAAAACGCTGTTAAGCCACAGCCAATGAAAAAAATTGTGCCTGAAACAACTTATATGGAGGAAGTTACTCGTCCGGTTGTTCCGAATGCTGAAACAGATTCAAATTTAGAGAAATTTGCAGCTGTTAAAGTTGAAAATAATTTTGAAGAGACAGAAACTTTTGAAGAAACTTCTTTGAAAATTAATGATGATGAACTAAAAGAAGTTAAAACCGAAAATATAGAAGAAGAACCTTTAATTCAAAAAACAGTAGATTCAGTTAATTTATCTACAAACTTTGCAGATTTTTCTGATTTAGATAATTCTGAAAAAATGGAAAATATG
The DNA here is from genome assembly GCA_949295005.1 of uncultured Pseudomonadota bacterium. Lineage (GTDB taxonomy): Bacteria > Pseudomonadota > Alphaproteobacteria > RF32 > CAG-239 > CAJLXD01. The sequence continues at coordinate 65,159 of CASFJL010000002.1, forward strand.
CCTAAAGCATCTGCTCTGTTTAAAGCTATTATTAATAAAAGTGAAGATTTAGGTGATAATTCTCAGTATGATTCTCTCTTAAATTCAATGGAAAATAGTTTTGCTCCTAAAACAAGTATTAAACAGGTTGAAGAAGAACCAGAGCTTTTTCCAAACCATAATCCGCAACCTTTTTCTGCTCGTTCAACTGAAGAAGCGGAAGAATTGATTGTTGATGATGATGAAAGAACACCGACATTAATTGAACGTGTTACCGGTTTTTCTATTGCACGTCGCAATAAAAAGAAAAGAGAAATTGAACATATGCAAGAGCCTATTTCTCCAAGCTTTTCTTCTACCGGAACTGATTATGGTACGGAAGAAAGGTTGAATTTGGAAATTCCATCTTTCTTAAGAAGAAAATAACTAATATTAAAGTGGAAAAGCACTCTATTCAGAGTGCTTTTTCTTTTGCTTTTAATTTGTTTTACAGAAGACCTTGAATATTAATTTGCTGAATCTTTGTCGCTCTATGAGAATAAGCATGGTCAAATGCAAAGTTTGTATTTGATTCTCTAGTTTAGCGAAGTAAAATTGACTGCCCTCTTTATTGAATTATATAATGTAGATAATAAAATATTTTATCCCCATCTTATACTCGCTTATCAACGGCTAATGCTTTTTACAGTTATATTGAAAGGCACCTTTAAGGTGCCTTTCAATACTATTTTGTTTGTTAGAAATTATTTATAATTGTTTTTTGTGTTAGTATTCCTCTCTTGAAGTTTTAGATAACGTTTCGTTCCAAATTTGTTTTGCTGATGTTTCGCTTGAATTGTTTCCTAACGTTCCTGGGCGACAATATTTACCATTTCTATAGTCTGTAAAAGATGAGGATTGTGATGTTTGGCAACAATAGTAACTATTACCAATTTGTTCAATACTTTTATCGCAACAGTGCCCTGTATATTGTACAGAACCTATTTTACAGCTTGAAATTGCGTATACTGTTGTCGTTTCACAATTCGGAGCAGTGAGCTTCTGAGTTTTTATTGAGTGCATAGGACTTTGTGAATTAAAGTAACCTGAGCTATAACGATAGCCGCTTGGAGCTGTTCTAGTTCCCGTGCAATCTTTTTCACACATTACAATACCGTAATAATAGCTTTGACGATATCCGTTAACAGGGTGATATCCTGTATTACATCCTGTAATTTTGTAATATGTATCTGTGCCACAGCTTTCATTAATTATTACTTCCTTGCTTTCATATTTAGCATTTTGAATAGCAGATTCACTAGTAATAATAAATCCTTCTTTATATGCATCTTGAATATTAGGAGTACAATTCTTTACACAAGAAACATGAGTTTCTCCATTAATTACTTCTTCTTTCTTTGTATATCCGGTTTTGCAACTATATATCCAATATCGGCTTGCACGTTCACAATCAGTTGTTATATCCACTACACGTGTAATACAACCACTTACGCCTTCGACTGCCGTACATTCAGCACGACTATTATATAAAGATGATGCCGCAAAGACAGTTCCTCCAAAGCTGTTTGGAACACAGTCTTTTTCGCATTTTAATGTTCTATATGTATTTCCTGACATAGAACTAACTTTATCAATTTTATGATATCCAGTTTTACAACTACTAATAAAATATTTTTGTTTAGTATCACAAGATGTAGATATATAGAAACTGCGTGGTCCGCAATAATTTACACCTTCAACTGATTCACATTCTTCTCTGCTGTCAAATATAGGACTAATCACTTCTCCTGAGCTACCAAAGGATCCGACAATACAATCTTTTTCACATTTGTTCGATTTTACGTGATATCCTGCTTGGCAGCTATCTAATGAATATTTAGTTTCTTTATCTGTGCAGTCTGAGTTCTTAACTGTACATTCAGAGCAATTTCCATAATCAGGGCATGAATATAATGGAAATGCAGGACATGTTTCCGTGCAGTCTGGTACACATTCATTAGAATCATAGTGAAAACCTAAATTGCAACCGTTGAATTTATATTTCTTGTCTTTATCGTCTCCTAAAGTGCATTCTGAGTTTTGAAGTGTACAAACAGAACAATCTGCGTTAAGAGGACAAGATTTTAAATCATATCCGGCACAAGTTTCTTCCGGACAATCCGGTTTACACTCTCCATTGTCTTCATGAAAACCTGGATTACAGCCATTATATTTATATCTTGTTCCTTTGCTTGTACAATTAGTGCTTTGTAATTTACATTCAGAGCAATCTGCGTTAAGAGGACAAGATTTTAAATCATATCCGGCACAAGTTTCTTCCGAACAATCTTTTTTGCATTCTTCACCTTCTAGGTGGAAATCCGGTTTACACCTACTGAATTTATATCTCTTATTTTTATCGCCTCCTAAAGTACATTCTGTGGTCTGAAGTGTGCATTCTGAGCACTCTGCATTAAGAGGACAAGATTTTAAATTATAACCGGCACAAGTTTCTTCCGAACAATCTTTTTTACATTCTTCACCTTCTAGGTGGAAACCTGGTTTACACCGGCTGAATTTATATCTCTTATTTTTATCGCCTCCTAAAGTACATTCTGTGGTTTGAAGCGTGCATTCTGAGCACTCTGCATTAAGAGGACAAGATTTTAAATTATAGCCAAAGCAAGTTTCTTCCGTGCAATTTAGTTCACATTTGCTATTGACTTCATGATATCCAGATTTACACGAAACAAATTGATATTTTGTGCCACTGGTTGAACAGTCTGTATCCGTAATGGTACATTCGTTACAGTTTGCATGTTCAGGGCATGAGGCTAAAGTGTATCCGGTACAAGTTTCTTTGGTACAAGTTTGGACGCATTTGCCATTTTGTGGAACATAATCATCTTCACAGGAATCTAGTTTGAATTTTATTTCTCCCTTGGTACAATCTGTGGTTTGTGTTTGGCATTGAGAACAATTGCCTTTTTCCGGACAAGATGTTAAATTATAGCCAAAGCAAGTTTCTTGTGTGCAATTTGGTTCACATTTGCCATTTACTTCATGAAAACCAGATTTACACGAAACAAATTGATATTTTGTGCCACTGGTTGAACAGTCTGTATCTGTAATGGTACATTCGTTACAGTTTGCATTTTCCGGGCATGAGCTTAAAGTGTATCCGGTACATGTTTCTTTGGTACAATCTTTTTCACATTTGCCATTGACTTCATGGAAATCAGGTTTACACGAAACAAATTGATATTTTGTGCCACTGGTTGAACAGTCTGTATCCGTAATGGTACATTCATTGCAATTTGCATTAAGAGGGCATGAGGCTAAAGTGTATCCGGTGCAAGTTTCTTTGGTGCAGGTTTGAACGCATTGTCCGTTTTGCGCCGTATAACCACTTTCACAAGAATCCAGTTTGAATTTTATCTCTCCTTTGGTACAATCTGTGGTTTGTGTTTGGCATTGAGAACAATATCCTTTGTCTGGACAAGATTTTAAATTATATCCATAGCAATTTGATTCTGTGCAGTTGGGAAGACATTTTCCTCCTTCCAAATAAAAACCCATTTGACAGCTTAAAAATTTATACTTAGTTCCTTGTGATGAACAATTTGAATCTACAACCAGACATTGTTCACAATCAGCATTGGCTGGGCATGAGCTTAAAGTATAGCCTTTACATGAATTTTCTGTACAACTTTTAACGCATTGGCCATTTTCTATTGAATATCCCATATCACAACTGTCTAATCTATATTTTGTTGCTCCGGTTGAGCAATCTGCATATTGAACAGTGCACTCTGTACAATGTCCATATTGTGGACATGAGTCTAAAGTGTATCCACTGCATGTTGTTTGACTTTGATAACAATCTTGATATGTGCATTCTCCAGGAGAACCTAGTTGAGCATAACCATTTTCGGTGTCGCAACTTTTATATTTAAAGCACTTTCCTCTTTGACAATCAGATGTTTGATATTCATTACTTAAGGTTGTACATATATATCCTGTTGGGCATTTGTCTTGAAATGTTCTATTTATTCCCCATAAATCTCCGCATGAAATTTTTTCACAATCACTAACGCAACGACCTAAACTGTCTGCGTGATATCCTGATTTGCAAGGCCCTAATTTGAATCTTTGACTTTCTTCACAAGATGTTGTAACCGAAGTGCATGATTCGCAATCCATATTTTCCGGACAGGTGGTCATAAAATATTCTGTTGTGTCACATGTTTTTGCTGAACATGTTTTGGCGCAATATGAATTATTTATCATTTGGTAGCCAGCTTTGCAACTATCTAATTTATATTTTTTATCTCCTTCTGAACAATCTGCATATTGCACTGTACATTCCGAACAATTACCATTTTCGGGGCATGTATTTAAACTATATGCGGCACAACTGGTTTGTGTCTTATAACATTCTTGATATTCACAATATCCAGGTGAGCCTTGTTGGGCATACCCATTGGCTGTATCACAACTTTTATATTTAAAACATTTTCCTTTTTTACAGTCTGAAGTTTGATATTCATTACTTAAAGATGTACAAATATAACCGGTAGGGCATTTATCTTGAAATGTTCTGTCCATTCCAGTTCCGCCACCGCATCCAATAACTTGACAATCTTTAACACATCTTCCACTATCATAATGGTATCCTGAAAGACAGTTTGTTGTCGGTTTGTACCATGGCGTTTTTGCACACTTAGAAGTAACAGCAGTGCATGATTCACAAACCGTTCCTTCGGGGCAGGAATAAGAAAAATATTTTGATGTATCGCATGTTTCCACATCGCAATATGCTTCGCAATATGTGCCAGAATCAGAAATTTTATATTTTTGATCACCATCTGTTAAACATGTGATTAATTTTTTGTATTTTGGGTCTATCGGGCAGGATAAGCACTTTCCGTGTGGGGGGCAAGATGGTAATGTAAAACCAAATTTTTCACAGTTTTCATTACGTTGGTAATGAAATGGAATTGAAGAATAATGTGAGAGCCAAACATCATCGTTGGCATTAGGCAAAAACACCGCTCTTGCCAATTGGTAAGAACCTTGAGGGAGAGAATTTAGAGTATTGCTATTTTGCTTTGCTTGAATGTTAAAACTTGAAAAACATAAAATAGTGGTCAAAATAGCTATCATTGTTTTGAATGACTTTTTCTTAAAATATAATTTCAACATAATACATCTCCCCAATACAATATCCCCATTATCCATTATATATATTTTTTGTTTTTTTTCAAGAAGATTTTATATTCCTTTGGCGGATTTTATTGCTGCTTCAAGGCAACAAGGATAATTTTTCATTGTCCAATCGCCGATAACTTGAAAATTGGAAAAATCAGGATGATGAAAATTTGCGCGTAATGCTTGGTTTTTTTCATCTTGTTTGATTGTGGCTTTTTTGTGCTTGATAATTTGGTAGGGTGGAAGAAATGCCGCCTGAATATGGTTTATTTGGCGAATCTCTTGCCAAACTTTTCTTGCCAATTCATCATCTGAAAAATTGACTCCATTAGCATCTGATATGGTAACGCAGACAACGTCTTTGTTGATAAAAACCCAATCAGCAATGGCATCTGATAGGCCGATAAACGGAATGTTTTTGGGCAGAGTTAATTCAACGCTTGTGCGATAAAAAATATTGATAATCGTGTTAAAATCAAATTTCGGACCATTGAAAATTTTGTGATAATTGTGAGCATCAAGAGCTGAAATAACAATATCATTGTCATTTATTTTTACATTGTCTTTATTAAACAAAAGGCTACTTATTTTATTATCTTGGCTTTCGTATGATTTTAAGACCCAACCATATCTTATTTCATCTGCATATTTTTTTAAGGAATCAACTAAGTTTTGGCTTAAATCTCCATGAGAATAATACATTTTTGTTTGGAATGGTAAAAATGGGAAAAGCTTGAAAATTAGGCTTTTAATTAAGCTTTTAGAAATGTCTTGAGCATTGGTGTTGAATATGGAACGCAAAATTAACGGAAGCTCAAGCCACGGAGAGGTATGGATTTTATCATTTTTCCAAAAATTTATTTTTTTGTGAAAGTCTTTTTGAAGAATAAGTTTGCGGCACTCTTTATTTGCGCCTAAAATTACATGTGTGGCGTTGTCTATATTTCTTTGTAGTTTGTCACTGTAAAAAGAATAGCATCTCCCACCTACATGAGATGCTGCTTCATAAATAACAACATTTGCTTTGGTATTTTTTTGTTTGATAAACTTGGCGGCGGATAAACCTGAAATTCCACCACCGATGATATGATATGTGGGTATTCTATTATCCATATTATTTTTGCATAAAAGCTTTGAGCGCTAAAGAGAGTTTTTTGAATTTGCTGATTTGCGGTTTGGGAGAAATAATTTCCCAACCACGATTTTGCATAATATCAAAATAGTGTTTATAGATGTTGGCCATCATCAATACGGGACGAGTGATTTTTTTATCTAAGTTTTTGAGCAATTGATAAGAAACGGTATAATCTTCCGCGGCAATTTTTGCCAATTCTTCTCTGGCTTTGGCAAGGTTGGGGTGTACAACAACGCTTAAGGGGTCTGTTGTTGTGATACCGGCTTTTTCCAACATTTCTTTGGGAATGTATAGGCGTCCGGCCTGGGCGTCTTCTTTAACATCTCTTAAAATGTTGGTAATTTGCAAAGCATTGCCAAGCGTGGTGGAAAGTTTTTCAATTAAGGCTTCATCTTTAACGCCAAATATTCTTAATGAAAGATTTCCCGGAACACCTGCTACACCACGGCAGTATTCATTAAATTGTTCCATGCTGGGGGCTCTTAACGGTGTGGGTAAATCCATAGAAATGCTGTTAATGAGGCGGACAAATTCTTCTTTAGGCAGCTTAAAACGCATACAGTTTTTATATATTTTGCGTCCGATTTCAGTTGCTGGAATTTTTTTATCATAAATGTTATTAATTTCTTGTTTCCATGCCTCAATCAATTCTAATTTTTCAGAAACTTCTTTGTCTCCGTCAACAATATCATCAATATGTCTGCAAAAAGCATATATGGTATACATGGCATTTCTTTTGCCAAAAGGCAAAAAGCGCATGCTCCAAAAAAATGATGTTCCTGATTTTTTGACTATTCTTTTGATATTGTTCATTTTTATACTTTCTTAAGGCAAGGTTTTCTTCTTAGTGGTTAATCCTTTGAATATTCCGCTAAATATGGCGACAAGCCAATCAATTTTAGATAATTTGATTTCTTTGGCCAAAATATCTTTCTTTAATAACTTTTTTACCATAATATTGGTTAAAGAAAGGATAATACATACTTCAATACGCAAACTTGTACTCTTGATGATTGGCGGTAAGAGGTTGCCTTCTTTTATTAAACCTTTAGTTAAATTCATCAAGTGTTCAACGGCTTTTTTGATATTTAAGTTTGATTTTTCTTTTAAGATATCTTCAGATGTAATATGATATTTTTTCATGATATCTTTGGGAAGATATAATCTTTTAAGCAGCATATAATCATATTTTAAGTCTTGAACGTGGTTGACGATTTGTAAAGCTACGCACAATGATGTTGCCGGAAGGTAAGTTGCTTTGTTTTCTTGGTGAATGGCAAGCATAAATTTGCCGACAGGTGCGGCGGAATATTTGCAATAATTGACCAATTGATCCCATGTCTTATATTCAAAACCTAAAGCATCTTGCCGGAAGGCAATTAATAAATCGGTTGCAAGATTGTCTGAAAGCTGAAATTCATCAAATTTTTGCTTGAGTTCCTTAACAAACTTTAATTTTTGCCCATGATATTTTTTGTTTTTGGTAAAAATATCTTCCAGTTCTCTTAATTTGTTGATTTTTTGTTCTGAAGAGATATTCGGGTTATCTGCAATATCATCGGCATAGCGGGCAAATTGATAATAATTTCCCACGATGTTTCTGAGCTTTTGTTGAAACATCATCATTCCAACCGGAAAATTTTCCTGATACTTATTTTTGTGGCGCAATTTTAGCATTTTTCTATCTCTTTAAGCCATGTTTCCAACTCTTGCAGAGCTCTTTGCGAATAAGCTTTCTTCCTATCCATTCCTTTTATTTTGCGGAATTTTCCGTTAGAGGTTCGTTCTCCGCTGATGGTTGGAAAAATGCCAAAATTAATGTTCATCGGTTGAAAGTCTTCAATATTTGTATCATCAATCAAGTGGTTGAGCATGGAGCCGAAAGCGGTGTTTCTAGGTGGTAGGACAGGTGTTTTGCCTTGAATTTGACAAGCCGTAAAATATCCGGCTAAAAAGCCTACGCTTGCACTTTCAATATAACCTTCACATCCGGTAATTTGTCCGGCAAATCGGATATTTGGACGTTTTTTTAAGCGCAGATAAGAATCCAAAAGAATCGGACTTTTGATGAAAGTATTTTTATGAATGCCTCCCAAACGCGCAAATTGTGCGTTTTCTAGCCCCGGAATCATTCTAAAAATGCGTTGTTGTTCTCCATATTTTAATTTGGTTTGAAAACCAACCATATTTCTCAAGGTATCTTCTTTATTATCTTGTCTTAATTGAACAACGGCATAGGGTTTTTCTTCTGAGTGCGGGTTGGTTAGACCAATGGGTTTCATTGGACCGTAAGTAAGCGTTTCATCTCCTCTTTCAGCCATAACTTCTATGGGTAAACATCCTTCAAAATATTGAACATTTTCCCATTCATGAAACTCAACTTTTTCACCGTTTTTAAGCTCTTGAACAAAAGCATAATATTGCTCTTTATTCATGGGACAATTGATATAGTCAAACTTGTTGCCTTTGTCATATCTGGATTGGTACCATGCTTTGCTAAAGTCTATACTGTCTTTATAAACAACAGGGGCAATAGCATCAAAAAAAGACAAAGTTTCATCATCTACAAATTTGAGCAAGTCTTGAGCTAATTTTTCTGATGTCAAAGGTCCTGTGGCGATGATTACGTCGCCAAAGTCTTCTTCGGGGAGTTTGGTTAATTCTTCATAAACAACTTCTATATTGGGATGATTTTTGATTTTTTTTGTAACAAGTTCCGAAAAAGCTTCTCTATCAACGGCTAATGCTCCTCCTGCCGGAACTTGTGTCTCATCCGCGCATTGCATAATTAATGAGCCGGCTCTTCTCATTTCTTCATGCATTAAGCCAACGGCGTTATGCTCGGCATCGTCCGAACGAAAAGAGTTTGAACAGACAAGTTCGGCAAAGTTTTGCGTTTTGTGAGCCGGAGAAAAGTTATGCGGGCGCATTTCATGCAAAATGACTTTTACACCCCTTTGGGCTGCTTGCCATGCGGCTTCACTTCCGGCTAATCCGGCGCCATATATGTGTATTTGTTTTTTATCCATATTTTTATCCTGTTATAAATTCTTAATTTCTTTATATGGAATGAGATTGAAAAAGTAAATATAAAACTTCTTTTGATAAATATGTAGAAATGTTTGATATCTGATTTTATAAGCGTTATGATGTCAGAAAATACTGTGAGAAAGAGTTTTTTATATGAAAATTGTTTGGTTGAGTTTGTTTGTTTTTTCTTTGTCTTCCCTAGCATTTGATGCTTGGGGACAAACTCCTACCGACCTTACTTTTGATCAGATGCCTAATTTGCGCCCCATTGCTCAAAATGCTCCTGCAAGCAATAATGAAACTATGCGCTTAAATTTGCCAAAACCTAATCAAAATGCAGATTTTGCTACCACAATTGAAACAGATAGTTTATCTGAAACATTGAAAAATCAACCCAAGCAAGAACTGAATGGTGTTGATGTGGCTGATGAAGCTGAAACTTGGGTTGGAAAATTGGCAAAATCAGCTCCTGAAAAAATATCAGAATTAAAATCTTCTGTGGAATCCGGCTCTGATGAAAATTTATTGAAATTGGTTGAAAACAGCAAACAATCTATCGGGCGTTCTAATGCTTCTGTTTTTGATATCTCCGGCGTGATGTTGCGCATGAATTTGACTCAGGCTGAAAAAGCTATGTTGAGCAGAGGTTTTAAATTGATTTCTAAAAAAATGGAAATCCCTAACTTTATAAAATGGCGTAATGAAGAAAAATGCAGAGGAAATGGTGTGGTCGGCTATGAAAGATTGGCTAATTGCGTGCTTGAATATGCCAAAAAACAAAATCATCAATATACAGAAACCGCAAAATTTTCTAAGTTTGAAACAAAAGAAGAAGTTGAAATCAGATTAACATCTAATTTTACGGGGAATAAGGTTTATAAAATTGTTTATAAAAGTATGACACCTAAGGTTAATGGAAGTGGTTTGAAAGCTGCTTATTTACATAATATTAAAGTTTTTGATTTTTGGAAAAAAGTTAATCAAAAATATGGAACTCCCGATGATAAAAACAACGTGATTTGGGGATTGGGAATGAATAAACCTTATTTGAAAGCTTCAACAGGTTTTTTGTTGTTGGAAGATCCTATGCTTAGAGAATTGGATTATACTAGAATGTCTCGAGAAGATCAGAGATTTATGAATACGGATTTATATAGTTTTTAAGGTGGTATGATGAACGAAACTCAATTGTCTGAACTTATTTGCACCAGATTAAGTCATGATTTAATCGGAAATATTGGGGCTGTGGCTAATGCCGTGGAATTACTCGAAGAAGGAGATTTGGACTTTTTAGACGATATTAAATCAATTTTGAATTTTAGCTCTAAAACTTTGTCTGCCAGAATGAAGTTTTTTAGAATGGCTTTTGGTTTGACCAATGCAAATTTGGATGATGTGAATATGGTCAATAAAACAATTCAGGATTATGTGGCAACACTGGGTAATAAAAATTTTCCGATTGAAGTTTGTTTTGAGGCTTATTCTACAAAATATTCTCGAATTGTGATGTTATTGGTTATGATTTTGGCTGATATGTTTATTAAAGGTGGAAAAATTTTGGTTAAAGAGCAAAATTGTAAACTATTTGTTAATAATTCTGATGTATCTACAATCTCTCCGCAAAAATATAAATCTATTTTGGCGGTCCTTTCCGGAGAGGAGGAAGAATACCTCGCTCAATTCGCTCCGATTTTTTATCTTAGAAAGCTTGTTGAAAAATCTGACATGGTTCTCCATTTGTCTGAAAATGGAAATTTTGTATTGGAATTAATGTAGGATAAAAATATGGCAACTTGTTTGATAGCTGATGATTCTAAAATTATTCGCATGGTCTTGTCTAAGATTATGGGAAATTTAGGCTTTGATGTTATTGAAGCCGAAGACGGTGATGATGTTATTGAACAATGGAAAAAAACTCCTCTTGAACTTGTGATTATGGATTGGAGATTGCCGGTAATGGAGGGTATTGATGTCCTATATATGATTAGATCTTCTACAAAAATGCAACAGCCAAAAATTTTGTTTTGCTCTTCCTTAATTGAAGAAAACAAAATAAGAGAAGCTTTGCAAGGCGGCGCTGATGATTATATTATGAAGCCCTTTGATGAAGAAATTATTGAAAATAAAATTTCAATGCTTGGCTTGATATAGGAGGTTTTTATGAGAAAATATGATTTTGATTTCTTGATTGATCTTTTATATAAGCATGCCGGTTGGAATTTTTCTGAAAAAGAATATTTTTCTATTGATAAAAAAATTTCTAATTTTATCAGAGAAAAAGGTTTTGCCTCAGTTGAAGATTTGATTCTTGAACTCAAAAAAGGCTCTAAGGTTGTAACATCTCAAGTGATTGAATGTCTTGCTTTTGCTGATACCCGTTTTTTTAGAGATTATGAGGTCTTTAATCAATTTGAAGAATATGTTTTGCCAATGCTTAAAGAAACTAATCGTAATTTGAAAAAATTGCGTATTTTAAGTTTGGGATGTTCTACCGGACAAGAAGTATATTCTATTGCTATTTTGGTTAATAAAGTTTTGGGTTTGAGTGATTGGCAGATTGATATTATCGGTACGGATTTGTGTTTTAATGCAATATCTCAAGCTCAACGTGGCGTGTATGACCAATTTGAAATCCAAAATGGTATGAACGCCGGTGTGATGATTGATAATTTTACTCTTGATGGAACTTCTTGGAAGGTGAATGATAATATTAAAAATATGGTGACTTTCAGACAATATAATTTGTTGGATGAAGCAACTTTTAAAGAAGAGTTTGATGTTATTTTTTGCCGCAATGTCTTGCGCTTTTTTACTCCAGAAATACAAAAAAAATTATGTGAAAAAATTTATGCAATGCAAGTAAAAGGTGGTTTTTTGTATGTTGGTAAAGGGGAAAAAATACCTGCTTTGAAAGATTTTTATTCTCCCATTAACGGAATGTCTTGCACGTTTCAATATAAACAAAATGCGAATGTTTCTCCAGAAAACAAAAGTATTTATAACTCTGAGGATATTCCGGCTAATGATGATATGCCTCATTTTGTACGTCCAGTTTCTCTTTCCGGACAGCATCCTATTATGGCGGATGTTTTAAGAAAATAATAGATTTTTTTCTTCAAAAAAATTTTCAGGATTTCTTTATTGACTATGATTAAATAAAAATATATGCTGAGCTTCAATTGGCTAATATTATGTTTAATCATTAATTTTTTTATTATGAAAAAAATTCCATTGTTTTTAATGGTTGCAAGTTTGTCATTATTTCTTTCTGCTTGTTATTCAAAGCCTTCTTTGCCGCAAAATCCTAAAAACGGAGAAGAAAAAATTGATGAGCAGGGAAATAAGTGGGTTTATAATGACACTGGTGGTTATTGGATGCTTTATTCTATGATGAATGGAGCGTTGAATAATTCTTCTTCTTATCGGTATTATCCTTCTAGCGGAAGCTGGACAAATAATAACGGAGTGACCGTAAATCCGCCTCAAAATGTTTCTCAGTCTTTTTATCAGAAGCCTTCGATTAAGCCGAATTCTTCTGGAAATAGTGCTGTTCGTTCTTCTGGAAAATCTTCTTCCGGAAAAGTTTTTAGTGGTGGTGTTCGTTCGTCTCGCTCTTTTGGAGCTTAAATTTTAAATATTAAGTCTATGGAAAGAAAAACTATTTTACCACGTAAAGATTATGCCGAAAAAGTCAAAAATCTTGGGTTGAGTTTTCATAAAGATTATTGGCTTGAAAACGCTTATTATGTTTTATCTAATGATGAGGTTGCAACCTTAGAGATAGCTACAAAAAAATGTTATGAAATATATTGCGCGGCAGTTGAAGCTTGCTTATATGATGAGCAAAAGCTCAATTTGCTTAAAATTCCTTTAGAAATTCGCGATGCTGTCAGACGCTCATGGGAAGAAGATGATTTGTCTTTGTATGGTCGCTTTGATTTTGCTTTAATTAACGGCGTGCCAAAACTTCTGGAGTTTAATGCCGATACACCGACAACTCTTTTGGAAAGCGCTGTTATACAATGGCAATGGAAAGAAGAGAGATTTCCTAATGCAGATCAGTTTAACTCAATTCATGAGGCTTTGATTCAATCTTGGGTAGATATTCATAAAATATATAAGTGTGAACAATATTTTTTCTCATCTATCACGGATTGTGAGGAAGATAATATAACTATGGATTATATTTTGGAAACGGCCAAACAAGCGGGTTTGAATGTAGCAGAAATGGATATTCGCGATATTGAACTTAATAATGGTTCTTTATATTGCGGGGGTGAGCCGATAAACTGTATGTTTAAGCTTTATCCATGGGAGTTTATGTTTGAGAAATCTTTAGATGGCTGTCAGACCGAAATGTGTTGGATTGAGCCATTGTGGAAATCTTTGATGAGCAATAAGGCTATGTTGCCTATTTTGTATGAAATATTTCCTAATAATGAGTATATTTTGCCGGCTTTTTTTGATAAGAACTCTTTATCTTCTTATTGTAAAAAACCAATTTTTTCCAGAGAAGGTTCTAATATTGAGCTTATTTGTTATGGAAATTGTTTGGAAAAAACAGACGGAGAATATGGTCAAGAGGGATATATTTACCAAGAGTTTGTCAATTTGCCAAACTATCAAGGAAAATATCCGATTTTAGGAAGCTGGGTGATTGGTGGTGAAGCCTGTGGTTTGGGTATTCGTGAATCTGATACCAGAATCACAAGAAACATGGCAAATTTTGTGCCGCATATCATTCTTTAAAATAAAAAACGCTACCTATGTTAAATAGATAGCGTTTTTTTGTTGTTAATATGTTGTTTAAGCTGCTCAATAGTTTCATTGGCAGATTTGTGCAGTATGCCAATCCCTCCCATTTTTTGCCAATTTTGAATGTTGTTTTTTCTATCATCTATCAGGATGTCTTTGGCACAGCCATAATTTGGTTTATCTTTGCTTAAACAGCAAATAATATTATGTTCTTTGTTGTAATGTTTTTTTAACCAAGCTTTTTTTTCTTTTTCTGCTTTATCAAAACCATAAGAAGGAAGACCGGTTAAAATTGTATATCCGGTTTGATTTAAAAAGTTAACCAATATATCTGCATCTGCTGTTTTGGGTAGGTTTAGCCAATAATCTTTTGTTTGCAGAACGGTTTCCCATAAATCTTGTTTGGAAATTTCAAATGGAAATATGCCATATTTTTTTTTGAAATATCCGTCAAAATCAACCAAAACACCGTCCATATCGCAAAATATCATTTATTTTTCCTTTAGTGTGAATGATTTTGTTGTTTTAATTTGTTGATATGGTTTAAGAACTGTTTTTGATTAACCCTCGAATGCGTTTGTTTTTTTGTCATAATTACAAAAGAATATGGTTTGAGCGCATATTCTGTACCGGCTGCAAATTCTTTAACTTCTGTTTTGAAATCTCCTTCTGAGGTATCTAGCAACAATTGCCATTTTCCTCCCGAGGGTGGGGTGGGGAGTTTGTAATTAACAGTGTAATAGTTATCACCGGAAATCATGATTAAAAAATCATCGTCTGTTGGGCGGTTGGGGGTTTTTGCACCATTTAACATATAGGCTCCGGTTTTATGATTAGGTTGTTGCCATTCTGCTGTGGTCATTTCACTGGCATCAGGGCGTAACCAAGTTATATCTTTGATGCCGTTTTCAGGATTTTCTTTGCCGTTGTATAGTGTTAAATCCGTAAAAATCGGGTGCTTTTGGCGTAAAGCGTTTAATTTGCAGATTTGCTTAAAGAGCCTTTTTTGCCTGCTACTTAATTCTTTCCAATTTATCCAAACGGTTTGATCATCTATACAATAGGGATTGTTGTTGGGGCTGGCGTAGCTTCTTTCATCTCCGTTACGCAATAACGGAATGCCTTTGCTTAAAATATTTAACGCGGCTGCGCTGGCGGCGCGGCGGTATAACTCTTCTTCATCAGATGATTTTGCGTAAGTATCTGCACTTCCGTCTCTGCCGTCTTCTCCGTTATCTCTTGTATCTTTATGATGTTTAAATGCGCCAACCAAGCTAAATCCGTCATGAGTAAAAGCAGTGCCCACAACGGCACTTTCTTTCTGGTTGCCCGATATAATGGCAGAACCTGAGGTTTGGTTGCCAAATTCTGCAGAGGTATTTTCTCTTGCGCTAAAAAAGTCTGCCGTAAAATCTCTTCTCTTGTCGCTCCATTCTTTGACGCAGGGAACAATTTGGCTGAATTTTCCGGTATAATTTCCTCCAAGAGCACTCCAAGGTTCTACATAATTTTCTAATTTTAAATCTTCTGCGGCATATTTTAATTCTTTTATGAAACCGCCATTTTCTTGAAAGTGCCAATATTCATTTAATGCGTTATCTCCGGCCAAATCCCAACGAATGCCATCAAGTCCAAGCCTATGCATAAATTGAATATAATGGTGGAGCATACGTTGACCCAATTTTGAATCTAAGTTAAGATTGTTTCCGCATCCGGTAGAGTTCATATATTCTGCTTTGTTATCTCCATTAGGACGATAATAGCTTGGACTATCTAGAAGTTTGAAACAAAGAGATTTGTTGGACGGTCCCAATGCATCATGTTCTCCGGTATGATTAAATACAGCATCAATGGTGAGTTTGATATTGTTTTGATGTAATTTGTTGATGACCTCTGCCAAATCTTGTAAATTGCCGTATCTGGGGTCTATGGCAAAATAACAATAAGGATTGTAACCCCAGTTATCAAAACGGCCTTCTTTTTCCGGAATTTGTTTGCCGGGGCAGGTGGGGTTAATTGGCATAAGTTCTATATTATTAACGCCTATTTTTTGAAAATATTCAATTGTCCAATCATTGCTCAAGGCTTTTAGCGTGCCTCTTTGAGCCTCTGGAATATGGTCATTTAAAATTGAAAAATTTTTAATATGCGTTTCATAAATTATATTTTCACCAATTGAAAAGTTGGGTTTTTGATTTAAGTATGGATATTGGTTATTATCTAAAATTTTTGCCAGATTAACAACTTTTGATTTTGGCATAAGCCATGCGCTGTCTTGATTGTTTTCTATGCTTAATGCATCTGACTGCCAGTGGTTAAAGCTTTTTGAAACTTCAAGACTATAGGGGTCAACGGCTAACTTATTGGGGTTGAAAAACAAACCTGAAGCAGGATCATATTCTCCATAGGCTCTGTATCCATATTTTTGCCCTTCCGGAATGTTTTTAATTTCAGTTATCCATAAATCGCCTTCTTTTTCAAGCGGGATGCTTTTTTCTTCTTTTTCATCTTCAGAAAAAAGGCACAATTCAATGGATTTTGCATTTTGAGATGCAACAGTAAATACGGTGCTTTGCGGGGTGTATTTTGCCCCTAAAAAAGGTTCTTTTGGCATTGAACTCTCTCAAAACTATATCAATAATCCAATTATGCCAAATTTTATTAAATTTGGCAATGCTTTTTATTTGGTATTTGATAGGTATTTTCTTTTTAACGTGGAGGCAGTGTATTCTCTTTGAGCCATTCTTTGAGCTCTTTAACGTCTTTTACTTCCGGAATCCAAGAAAGCTCTTCGGGTAAATCTGTTGTAAATTCGCAACGCATACGGATCGGGTGTGCTCCAACATTAATAGCAGCGTGTTGATTATATATTCTGTCATCAACCAAAATTGTTTCTTCTGCTTTTAATCCATATTTTTCAAAGCAGCTTTTAAGCATGTCTTCTTTGGCAGTATCATGCATAAACTTGCCATGTTGAACACATTCAATGGTAAGAAAATCGGTAACATCTTTGAGTAATGTGTTTAAAAACTTTTTTTTGGTTTCAACATCAAAAGTGGCAGACATGGTAAATTGTCTGTAACCTAAATCGTGCAATTCTTTTAGCGTTTCAATCACGTTGGGATATAATGGGCGGTTGCAAAAAAATTCGGGAGAATGACAAAAATCATAATCCATTTGTTCTCCCAAAGTTGGGTGTGTTTTCAACTCTAATGCGCCATATTTAGGAACAATAGGGAGAGCTTTGGGTAAATCTTGCCATTGCAGATTTTTATAAGTGTCTTTATAGTTGGGGTGATTGGTTAAAAAATTGTAGTATGCGTAGTTTAAGTTTGCTAAAACACCGTCTACATCCCAAAAGATGTTCTTTATGGTAATTTTATCCATTTTATTCTCCATATTATTTTCTTTTAACCTAAGCTATCATATATATTTTTTTATTACAATCTTAATATATAAAAATTATATATTTATTTTTCATTAGATAATTTTTGTTTATATAAGGAAAGAGCTAAATTATTTGATATTGCCGGTGCGGAGATAACTTTGGCTGTTCCGGTGGCGGCAAGTCTGCAATTTTTGAATCTTTGAAGATTTTCATTTATATTGTCATTAAAATTTGGCGTGCGGGATTGCGCTTTTAAAAAACTTTCTAATAATTTTTTTGCCGCAGCACCGCAAGCGGCACCAATGACCGGATTTCCAAAAGATGCTCCAATTGCAGCTCCGGCAATTTCTGGTACATAATCTTTTAAATTATTGGTTATTTTATAAATATGATGTCTGAGTTTGTTTAATCTTATTTCCGTTTTATTCATTGTCGTTACTCCGCATCAATCAACTATATTTTATATATATCATTTTTTGACAAAAAACACAATCTTTTTGTTTAATGTATGGCCGATATGATTTTGTAAATGTTTTTTCTCATTTGGCTTACGGTTTTTTTACAAATATCGGATATTAATATTTTTATTATAGGAGAGATTTATATGAAATATTTATTTGCTTGTATTTTGTTTTTTCTTGGCGCTTGTCAAAATAATTATCATATTTATCAATATGATAACGGTGATGATTATGTGCAAGACGGAATGGTTCGTATTATTGAGCCGTCAACACAAAAAATGGGTTATGCTACACCTGACGGCAAAGTGGTGATAAAACCTGAGTTTGCATTTGGTTATCCTTTTAAAAATGGTGTTGCAAAAGTGACTTATGAGGGGCATCAAGCCGAAGTTTCGGCTTCTGACAATGAATATCATTATTGGAAGAGTGAACATTGGTTTTATATTGATAAAAAAGGAAATCAGGTGAAAAAATAAGCAAAAAAATGCCCTATTATTTTCTATAATAGGGTATTTTCATAGATATTATTTCTCTTGAGAGAACATATTTTTCAGAGCAGCTAAGCTATCTAATCCGTTAAAGGTTTTTTCTTCTTTTTTATTTTTGTTTGCTTGTTTCTTGGCAGCTTTTAGCAGTTCTTTCTCATTTGTTTCTTTTTGTTTTTCTTCTTTGTTCTCAGCATTTTCATATCCTGCTATATCGGCAAGAAAATCATATCTGTTATCTTCCCATTGCTGTTGTCTTTCATTAAATTGGCAGTGTTGATCCATTTTTGCTACCAAATCCATTACTCTATCTCTAACTTGGTAAAAGATATTTTGTGTTTCTTGCGGGGCTTCATAAATGTCTCCTTGCGGTGTTGGAATTTCAAGCTTTTTCATAACACCTAACGCTATTTGAGTGTAACCTTTGTTTTGTTGTTCATATCCGGCTTCATCAAAATAATTAAAACCATAGTCTTCATCATTTACAAAAAACTCAATAAGTTTGTCTGCGGCAATTTCTTCCGTATGAGAGAGTTTTTCTTGTAATTTGATTTCTTGTTCTTCTTTATTTTTTATATCTTGAAGATTTTGAATATCTTCCTCTCTGATGTTGAGCCCATGAAGTTCTGATAATCTTTGTTTCAAAATATCTATTTTTTCATTGGTTGTTATTACAGATTTAATAATATCTGCTTTTTCTTCCAGAGTTTTTTGATAAAGATTTTCTTTTCTTTCTTCCACAGGGTGGATAATATATTGCGTAAATTCATCTTCGGTAATATCTCCTTTGGCAAAGTCTTTAAATTCATTTAATTTTGATAAATCTGTGGCAATATCTTTATATCCAGTGTTTTCTAGTGTGTTTTCCGGAATATTTTGAGCAACTTTTAAGCCCATTTTTCTTAAAGCTTCTTTTCTTGCAATGATTTTGTTTTCTTTTATTTTATCTGCAATGGCTTTGCTTACCATATTTTGATATTTTTTGGATAAGCCATAATCTGCAAGCAGTGTTTCTATATTGAGATTTTCAACGTCATTTGATGTTGAAATAACATTTAACACTTTTTCATAAGTTGCTTGCTCTTCTTGGGGATCTTGATTAGAAAATTCTACTTGCCCATCTTCAATGGAAGCATATAATCTTTTTTGTTTTAATGTTGTTCTATAGTTGGTTGAAATCTCCTTAATTTTAGTATTTTCAACATGTAAGGTATCTGTAATTTCTGTGTATTCTAAATCTAATTTGTCTATTTTAGAATTATTAATATCCAATCTTTCAATAGTTGAAGAGGATAAATCAACTTTTTATTCGGCATTGACATTGTTATATTCAAAATTGTTTACAGACATATAATCGCCATCAAATTCTAGGACATTTATATCTGAGATTGATATTTTATCTGCATGAACAAAACGCGTGTTAATATCAATAGCTTTATTTTCTTTATTTGAAGATATCTTAAGCTCTTTTACACGGTTTTCATAAAAGTTAATTCTATAACTATTTTCGTTGTTTATAAAAATATTAACAGATAAATTAGGATTATTAATTCTAAAATGAGTATGTTCTTGCGGCGTAATTTGCAGCTCTGCTTTGTTATCTTGTATTAAATCAAATTTTTGGAGCGTATTTTCATCAATAGTAGTGGAGCTATTGTAGCGTTGCTTCTCAAATTTTTGCTGTATAACGGCTAATTCTTGAGGAACAGGTTGAGACAATGTTTTTAACGTGATTGCGTCATTTACTTTGTCATTAATAGCCTCTTGCAGATAAATTTCCGGAATTTTATTTTTTTGAACAAATTCATTATATTCTTCTAAGGATTTATTTGTAGCAATATTTAATGCTTGTTCTACTTGGCTCTGAAAACTCTCTTCTACAAAAGATTTTAATTCTCCATTATAAATATAAGTAGAGTCCAGAATATGAAAATCTTTATCTTTATCAACTTGTGAAATCATAGAAGGGTTTTTGCGCAAAAATGTTTTGATATCTTCAGTGCTCAAACTTGTGACTTTTTCGTTGATTATGAAAGAGCGGCCGCCGTTTTTGGGGGTGATTTGGCGAGATTCTGCCAAAAACATATTGGGGCGGAATACTGCTGATGTATTTGATATATCAAAACTTGTTGAGGTGAAAATATTTCTGCTATCAATATTGAGCTTTTCTATATTTCCGGCAATTAAGCATTGTTTGAGCTTGTTATAATCAAACTGCAATTCTGCCGTTGAAAAACGAACACCTAATCTGCTTCTTAAATCTCTGATGAGTTCTTTTGTTTCATAAAAACGCTTTTTGCTTACATTATATTTATAGAATATTTTATCTGCCATTCCTTCTGCTTCTTTTTTGGAAACAGATGACTTTTTGAGCCCTTTTAGCTCTTTGTCCACGGCAATAAATGCTTTTATACCGTCAAAAATATCAGAAGTTTCATCTTGATTGTGTGTTGATTTGAAGTTTTGACGGAGATTGCCTTGCTCTGAAATTGCTACCATTACTATTGCTTGTGGCAAACAATATTCTCTTGATTGAGCATATTTTAAAACAACGGCATTCTCTATTGTTACGGGCAAATCATTGGCAAATTTTCCTAGCTTGGTCAGTTTGTCATTTTCATCAATCAAGTTAAGTCTTTTTAATTTCTTTTTTGCTTCAAGAAGCTGTTCATGGTCTATTGGTGCATCAAAATTCAGCTCTTCTGCTTTCAAATCAAAGCTGGCACAATCCATAATCAATGAGGTGAGTGGAAGACGGCTGATTTCTGCTGTTGTTTCTTTGTTGCGTTCTTCCCATTTGTGGTTGGAGGCTAAAACAAATATTCCATCCGTAAAACGGCAAACACGACCTTTTTGTTGTTGCAATCTCCATTGTGGCAAATCTTGTTCTTTTAAGGCAATAGCTCCGCTGGAGGTTACAAACAAATCTTTTCCTTTTCCGGAAGTAACACCGGCGTCAAGCCATGGAATATTCATTCCGCTTTCTATTACGTTTGTTCCGATAATGACTTTTCTATTCCCTTTTGCCGGTGCTTTTAAGGCTTTGTCTCTGTCTTTTTTATCCATTTCTCCGTATATACTTGAGACTTCTACATCTTTTATATCATTCATAAGGAGCAATGCTTCAATCTTTTCTTTGGTGTCTTCAATATCTGCAACGCCTGATTCAAAAACGGCAATACCTTTGCGATTTTTTTTGGTAAGAAGGTCTATAACATGTTCCGCATTGTCTTTATTGTTGTCTTCTATAATTTGGCAGCCAAAGGTTTTTCCTTCAGATTCAAAAGTTTTGGGATTGTATTGTTCCCAATAGGCTTTTTGTTTATCTAAATTTATTGTTGCGCTCATTTCAATAACGCGCAAATTGTCATTTTGGCTTTTGCGATAATTGATAAGCGCTTTGGCGATGGACATATCCATAGAAGCCTCATGTACTTCATCTAAAATAATATTTTTTTCATAAAAAATCATTCCGGAGCTGATGGCATAGCCATATGTCGCAAATATGATTTTTGAATTTTTTCCAAATAGCGGTTCATCTCCGCCTTGTGTGCCAACAGCATATCCAACCTCATTTCCAAGAGTTTTTCCTGAGAGTTCAGCAACTGTTTCTGCCGCATTGATTGCCAAGAATTTTCTAGGCACCAAAACGACAACTCTTTCATTTTCAGGGATTCTATCGGCCAATTTTGCCGGAATGGTTAAGGTTTTACCACTTCCCGTTGGAGAAGATATGATTGATACATTATTGTTTACGCTATTCATAACATCATCTGAAATGGCATTTACGGGTAAGTCTTTTAAAGCGTTTTGATACAAATTTTCAAACATGTTGTTATCCTATTCTTTGTTAACGGGAAACAGTTCTTTTTTATATAATAATAACTTTTGGAACATTGATAAAACTAATAATACCACATTTTATAAGTTTTGTCTAATTTTTTTTTATATGCATTATTTTAAGATGAAAATGTAAATTATTTATTTATCAGCTGGCAATATCCGTCAATCATTTCCCGTTGCGTTGGGCAAGCTTGGGTGCACAGACGTTCATTAAACTCCAAGCCAATGTCAATCGGAGCATCGCACGGATAGCATATGCCTTCTCTGTCCATTAAGGGTTTATCTGCTGGACAGTTAGGAATACTTGGCACATTTCCACCTATGCCGTATAAAATTGTTCGGTTGGGGCATATGTCTTCACAGTCTTCCTCAATATTGCAATGAGTATCCAGACGAACAATAAGTTTTTCATCGCAAGAATAACATTCTTCGTCCCAATTTTTTAAAGGCTTATCCGGCGGACACTCTAATTCGCAATAACTAGCTCTCATTTTGGGATAGGTTTTATAAATACGATTAGAACACTTGGCGCATTCTTCTGCAGAAATGCTTAGTCCCCCTTTAGCTTGGCAATCATAACAAGCATTATAACTTAATAAGGGCTTATCTTCCGGGCATTTACCATCTTGTGCAATAATCCGAGGGGTATTATCGTCCGCATCCGGAACATACGTATTATCTGTGTTATAATCAAAAGAATTATTTTCAGCTTCTTCTTGAGTGGCAAAGCAACTCCCGTTTTGGGCAGCATAAGGACGATCTTTGGGGCATTCTTTTAAGGCGCAATTATAAGCAGTCCAGGCAGAGCCGCTGCCTTCCGTATTAACCGTACGATTGGGACATAAATATGCACAGCTTTGAGGTGAACCAACAGAAAAAGCCAATGGCTCGTCGCATGAGTAGCATTGATTATGTTGTATGAAATCGCAATCTTTAGTGCTTGAGCTAAAGCTTCCATACAAAGAAATGCAATATGTAGCAATACCAAAAATTGCCATACAAGTTATGAAATAGATTTTTGGATGTTTTAACAAAGGACAAGTCTGGTTGATGTCTTTTTCTTTTGTCATAATTCATATCACTTTAAATTAAATAGGCTTTTTTTTATGTTATAAAAAGCCTATTTAACTGTCAAGTTATTCTATCTCTAATGAGTCAAATCCGGCTTTATCATCACATTCAATTCTTGCTTGGTGAAGATATTCTTTTACTGTATTTTGAATCCAATATGTTGCTTTCCCAATTGCTATGGTGTTATACATATTTCCTCCGCGCACAGATGCAAAATCACTATATTCGTACATATCATGAGCACAGGCATAATAGGCTTTAACCAGTGTATCAAAATTCTTTTTCACTTCAGCATTGTATTTTTTATAATTTCGGTCGAAAAGTTTATTAGCCACAGCAATAGAGCAATCACCAAAATCATAAGCTGCATTATTCATATCGGCAGTTGATGGGGAATCAGTCATTTGAATTTTGCAATTCGCTAATTCTTCTTCCAAACTACGAAGAAATGCATCTTCTTCACCCGAACATTTTTCTTGTTCGTCAGTGTAGGTGGATACTCTTTCTTCTGCTGCAGAAGCTTGTATAGATAATATAAATGCTATTATTAATGATAAAATAAATCTCATTACACTATTCCTTATGAGTTTGAAGAGGCTTTACTTCCATCTTCTTAAAGGCAACAATCATTAAACCACCATAAATAATTAATGGTAAGAAAAATAATATTGCTCCGAGAATGGCATTCCCTAGACTGCCAAGTGTTAAGATAATATTTTTTTGTTTAAACAAAAAATATAAATAAACAAATATATATAATAACCATTCAGGAATTATTACTTGCCAAGATAAGGCTTTGTATAAATAATTTTTTCCATAAATTTTCAGCCCTGTGTAGAGGGGAAAGGCTAGAATATAAAAACAAATGATTGTAAATGTTTCATAACGACATGGGGCTTGTTCATCTTTTCTAAACCAATGAAAATAGTTATTCCAGCCAAATTCCAAATAGTTTTGAATTTGAGCTCCCCAAGCAGGAGTAATACAGATTTCGCCACTTTGATGGTCATCAGTCATCATTGTTCCCCATAATAGAGATAAAACAATAATTAGTAGCTCTAGTGTAATGTATTTTACTATTTTCATTGGTTTCTCTTTTTATTTGCTTTTTATCTGAGGACGAATTCTGGATGTGTCCCAAGATTTGTTTTTATAATATTCTTTTGCCCTAGCACCATAATCATTTACTTCTTTTAATCCTGTACCATTCCATAAAGTAGCGATTTTTGCAATATCTTTATCAGGAACAGCATCATATATGGATTTAAGAACCCTTACGCCGAGTTCTATGTTTTGCTCAGGATCATTAACATCATATTGTTTCCCTTGAAAATCACCCCAAGTCCTTCCTTGAATATTCATAGGGCGTACACTGCTTGAAACACCTACTAAATCAGCAATATGATCAATTCCAAAGCGATGATAATCTGATGCTTCACTATATAATATAGATTTTGCTATATCTGGGTCAAGATTATATTGTTTGGCATATTTTTCAATTGGAGATGAATATTTGTTAACATAATATTCTCCTAAACTAGGACTATGATCTAATGTCCATTTTCCACTAGCATTAGGATTATCAGCAATATTAATATAGATTTTTTTGCCTGATTTAAGAGCATCTATTCTGTCTTTAGCATTCATTCCATTTCCATTTATTGATATTTCCATTTATTGATATTTGTGGATTTTGTATTTCTTGTTTTATGTCAATTTTGGGAGAGCTTTTAGCCCATGGAGTTGGAGTTTGATTTTTTGCTTTGTCAGATATTTTTAAATCTTGAGATTTTATATTTGAAGAAGGTTTTTCATCAGATTTAATATTATTAAAGATATTAGAAATTCCACTCATAAAAGAACCTTCATCTTTGCTTTGTGAAGATTTGTTTGAGGTTAGAGAATTAAAGCTGTTTTCTAACAAATTTTTAGAGCTGAATTTATAGCCTTTGTATTT
>CASFJL010000003.1 GCA_949295005.1 uncultured Pseudomonadota bacterium
CCGCCTCAGAACTCGGCAATTATTATTCCATCATCACCACCAGAGAAGATTTTACCACCCGTTTAATCAATGTGTTGGAAGAAGGTGCAGACAAGCTCATTTTAGCGGATATGAATGAAGAATCCGCTAATATGCTTTCCTTGCAAACTCAACAACAGTTGGCGATTAATTCTTTGTCTTTATCTTCTCAAGCCAGTCAATCTATTTTAAGATTATTCTAACAAGCTGAAGCCAGCTTGACCGCATCAGTTAGATTGCCACTCTGTCAGTGCCTTGAAACCGCGTTGCTCTCCCTTTCTTGGCGGAAGCATCGTGTCTTGAAAAAATTTCTTTCCTTATTGTCACGCTGAACACACCACTCCAACCGTCACCCTGAATTTATTTCAGGGTCTTTTTCTTTATGAGATGCTGAAACAAGTTCAGCATGACGGTAGAGGTCTCTTGGCTGCCGCCAGCCAAGCTGAGCCAGCCAAGCTGAAGCCAGCTTGACCGCATCAGTTAGATTGCCGCTCTGTCAGTGCCTTGAAACCGCGATACTCTCCCTTTCTTGGCGGAGAGGTTGTGCCTTGAATTTTTTTAGTTCTTGAGGTACATTTCTTCAAGCTTTTTAATTTCATCTCTGTATATCATGGCTTGCTCAAATTCCAAGTTAGCTGCAGCTTCTCTCATGGCTTTGTTCAAGTCTTTGAGCTTTTTATCTATGTTTTTAATTTGAGAAATATCTGACTTTTCTTTTGAAACTTCAACATAATCTCCTTTAGTCATTTCATCTAAGGCATTGGAGATTTTCTTTTTAATTGTTTGCGGCGTAATGCCGTGTTCGGCATTGTACTTTATTTGTTTTTCTCTTCTTCTGTTGGTTTCATCTAAAGCGGCTTTTAGAGAATCTGTTATCTTATCTGCATATAAAATAACACGACCTTCAGCATTGCGGGCTGCTCTGCCGATGGTTTGAATAAGTGAGCGTGTGGAACGCAAAAATCCTTCTTTATCAGCATCTAAAATCGCAACTAATGAACATTCCGGAATATCTAATCCTTCTCGTAACAAGTTGATGCCGACCAATACATCAAAAACACCAAGTCTTAAATCTCTGATGATTTCTATGCGCTCTAATGTATCAATATCTGAGTGCAGATATCTGACTTTAATGCCGTTTTCATTTAGGTATTCGGTTAAATCTTCTGCCATTTTCTTGGTTAAGGTGGTGACAAGAACGCGCTCTCCTTTTTCGGCAGTTTTGCGGCATTCATGCATTAAATCATCAATCTGATCTTCTACCGGTCTGACAATGCAAAGTGGGTCAGACAAGCCCGTTGGGCGAATGACTTGCTCTACAAATACACCGTGGCTTTGTTCTAATTCCCAATCTCCGGGGGTGGCTGAAACAAAAATGGTTTGTCCGCGCATCTTGTCCCATTCATAAAATTTGAGCGGGCGGTTATCTACGCAAGAAGGCAATCTAAAGCCAAACTCTGCCAAAGTGTGTTTGCGGCTATAGTCTCCTTTATACATACCGCCGATTTGCGGTACGGAAATATGACTCTCGTCAATGAAAATCAAGGCATCGTGCGGTAAATATTCAAATAATGTCGGAGGAGGGTCTCCGGCTTTGCGTCCGGTCAGATATCTTGAATAATTTTCAATTCCTTTGCAATGGCCGGTTGTTTCCAACATTTCAATATCAAATCTGGTTCTTTGTTCTATTCTTTGCGCTTCTACAAGTTTGTTTTGTTCCTTAAACTCTTCTACTCTTTCTTTTAATTCTTTTTTGATGCCGACCAAAGCTTGAGAAATTGCCGGACGAGGGGTAACATAGTGGTTGGCCGGATAAATGGTAACATTGTTTAAGGATGCAGTTTTTTTGCCGGTGAGAGAATCAAACTCATGAATTGTTTCAATCTCATCTCCAAAGAAAGATATTCTCCATGCACGATCTTCATAATGCGCCGGAAAAATATCTAAAACATCTCCGTTGATGCGAAATGTACTGCGCACAAAGTTATTTTGATTCCTTTCATATTGGAGCTCTGCTAATCTTTTGGCAACGTCTTTGATGCTGATTTCTTCGCCAACCTCTAAAGGAATGGTCATGGCAGAATAAGATTCAACATCTCCCAATCCATAGATGCAAGAAACAGATGCAACAATGATAACATCTCTGTTTTCTAACAAGCTTCTGGTAGCAGCGTTTCTCATACGGTCTATTTGTTCATTTAAAGCAGAATCTTTTTCTATATAAGTATCTGTTTTGGGAATATAGGCTTCCGGCTGATAATAATCATAATAAGATACAAAATATTCAACATGATTGTCAGGAAAAAATTCTTTCATTTCAGAGTATAATTGTGCTGCCAAAATTTTATTAGGCGCCATAATCAGAGCAGGGCGTTGGGTCTGTTCTATAATCTTGGCCATTGTAAAAGTTTTGCCGGAACCGGTTACCCCTAACAATACTTGAGATGCCATACCTTGATTGAGCCCTTCGCAAAGTTCTTTAATCGCTTGAGGTTGGTCTCCGGCAGGCGCAAATGGTGAATGTATTTTAAATGGCATTTCCCTCGTCCTACTTTATTGGAACTTGTTGCGGCATTTGATTGCGTAAATTATCATTATATATTTTTGAAAAATCACTATATGCAGCAATCCCTTCTACGGCTTGATTAATTGCTGACATATCAACTTTATTTGTCTCTAAATTAGAGGTTAATATATTAAAGCTGCTATATTGCGGTGTGTCCTTAAAATATGGTAAAAATGTGTTCCTAATTCTATAAATTACGGTTGTTTTACCTGCTTTCTTTAAGGCTAATACCCAATCTAATATATAGTTTATTTGTTCTGGTTTAAGTTGTTTTCCTTTTTGTGGCTTTTCTATTAAAAATTTAATTGTGTCTGCGGCTTTGCTCCAATTTTCCGACTTCCAATATATTTCTGTTTTTAACAATAAAGCATTTTTGCTCATATCTCCTTTTAAGAGATTTAAGGCATCTTCTGTTCTTTTTAAGTTGGATAAAGCTTGAGCCTTTATAATTTTTCTGTATTTTTTTTGGTTTGCCGATATTTCCTGATTATCCGTATTTTCCAATATTTTTAGTGCAGCGATATTATCTTCTTGAAACAAATATATTAAAGCTAATCTTGCTCCTATTTGTGATATTTGTTCTTTAGATAAATTAGGTCTCCTGAGTTGCTCTGTTAAGATGTTGGCTGCACTTTCCAACAAATCAATAGCAACCATTCTATCGGCTACTTTTTGCGCTATTTCTGTATATGATCTGCTTCTGGGGGCTAACCATGCATAATCTTTGTATAATGCAATGGTTTTTAATGCGCTCATTTCATCTGCTCTGTTATTTAAATATATGTCTTCAAAAAGCCTTACCATTTTATCTATGATAACTTCATCTTCTTCCTGATTTGCCAAATTGAGACTTTCTTGATAGATGCTCAATGCTTTGTCATATTCTTTGTTTAAGATATATACATCTGCTAATTTGTTTAAAAGCATTTGTTTAAAAACAGGTTCTCCCCATGCATAACGTAATTTTTGCAGCTCTGAAATTGCATTTGAATATGAAATATTATTTAATCTTAATGCCAAATTTATTTTTTCATATCTTGATAAGGCATTATATTTTTGTGAGTTGTATAATAAGGATGCTGAATATTCTTTCATCGCATTGCTTGGGTAGCCTTGCGCTGCCAATTTTTGTGCGTTCAAATATAATATTTGTGCCTTTTTAGCTCCCATGTCTTTTGAATTTTTTAAAATATCCATAAAGTTTTGAGTTGAAATGTCATCATAAGATTTTATGGCTGTTTCAGCTGCGACCAACGCTATTCTTTCTTTTAACTCTTGAGGATAATCTTTTATGATTGATATATATGTTAAAAGAATAATATTGTTTTCTTTTTCATAACTTATTGCTGATGATGATAATGTTCTCCAAAATATTGCTTGATTGCTATTTGCTATAGATGGCTGTGAAAAATCTTTAATGGCGTCTTCATATCTGCGGAGTAAAAAGTTGCCAATACCTTCTAATGCATAATATGTTTCCGTTTTTATCTTGGGTTTAATCTCTTCTAAAAGATGCAGAGCCTCTGTTCCTAATCCCATGCCTAAGTAATATTTGACTAATCTAAGTTGAGCTCCCGTTTGGGCGGTACCTTTTGCTGAGTTGATATCTTCTTGCAATTGTTGTTCTGCCTGTAAAAAGCTTAGCTGGTATATTTGTTCCGGAAGTTTTAGGTCAAAAACATCTGTGTCTGCTTCTTGTTTTAAGCTTTGTTGACGCTTGAGCATATCTAAATTATCTGATATGTTTAAGCCTCTTTTTTCTCCTTTGATGCTAAATCCGCTTATTCCCTTGGTTAGGGTGATGTCTGATGCATTAGGAATGATGGCAAAACCTTGTTTTGATTTTAAAATTTCAAAATCTTGATATTTATAATCCTCATTAATGGCCTCTTTTATGGCTGTGTTTGTTCCCATTAAAATCACATCTCCAATCTCCGGATCTATAATAGAGATGACATTTCCGCCTGAATTGGTGGGAATATATAAATAAGATTGTTTCATACTGTCATATTGCACAAATATAGGTAATTCATTAACTCGGTATTCTATATTGTGTGTGTATAAGTCTATAATCCACAACAAACCTTCTTGTCTTAAGCCGATTTTTACATCTTTTCTGGGGGTTATTCTTAAGATTGTGGCTTTGGTTGACGGAAGTTGAATGATATCTTCTACCAATAAATTGCTTTGACGCTTGAGCTCGTCAATATCAATTGTCCTTACATGATCAAATGCTATCCAGATGTATTTTCCTCTAGAAAAAACACTCAAACCAACTTCCGTATTCCATGGAAATGCTAAGCTGATTACCTCGTCTTTTTTAGTCAAGTCTTGATGCTTGTTATTTGCAAAAATAGAAGCCTGAGCTCCATTTGTTTGGGTAGATGTTTTGGCTACCGGTGCAAATTTTAGACTAATGCGATTGTTCTTTTCTTCAGAATTTAATAAGGTATTAGGAAGCCTTAAGGTTATGCCTCCAAACTTGTTTTTAGTTTTTTCTATTTTTTTATTGAAACAATCTTTTAAATTTTGCTCTTGTAATGTGACATTGTTTAAAAATGATACAAAAGTTGCATCTTTTTCAGACATTATTGAATATTTTGGTTTGTCTTTATATTGAAAAATAATGCTTGCATTTTTGTCATTCAACAAACAATCTGCATAAATAATGTTTTTTGCATTTTTACTTATGTCTTTTTCTGAAACCTCTTGTAGTTCTATAATCAGCTGTTTTTTATTATTATCTCTGATGTTTTCTGTTTGCGCCCAAGATGTGTTATATGAACAAATACATAACATTAATATTGTTATGTATTTGATATATTTGGGATGAAATATTTTTTTTAATATCTTTAGCACAAATTTTTCCTTTATATATTTTTACCAATTAAAGCTGTGGTTACTTCTCTTGCTTTTATAGAATCCATTTGCGATAATATGGCTGAAGAAGAACTGGGTTTCATCTGTCTTAATATGGCAACCAAAATATCTATATCAAAGGTGTTAAAAATTCTTGCAGCGTCTTTGGGTTTCATTGTTGCATACATCTTTACCAATGAAGCTAATTGTTCTTGTTCTTGCTCATTATATCTATTGATTAATTTTTGCAATTTTTCTTCATAGCTTTTTAATTGAGCTAATTTTTTATCTATTTCATCTTCTGCGACCTTTAATTGCAGAGCTTTTTTATCAATTTCTTCAGAACGGACATCAAGAGCTTCTCTTCTTTCTGCTAATTCTTGTAATATATTGATTTCAGATTGGCTGAAACTGGAATTATTCTGCGCGTTT
Source organism: uncultured Pseudomonadota bacterium (assembly GCA_949295005.1). Taxonomy (GTDB): domain Bacteria; phylum Pseudomonadota; class Alphaproteobacteria; order RF32; family CAG-239; genus CAJLXD01. The sequence continues at coordinate 5,876 of CASFJL010000003.1, forward strand.
CCCATATTTGGAATGTTATGACCATCTAAAATTTGGTTTAATTGTTGTGTTTCTGCTTTTTCTTGTTCTTCTGCCAAGGCTTTGTTTTGTGATATGCTTATTTTGGGCAGCTCACGATTGATTATGGTATTGTATACATAATTTATTTTTACAGATAAAGATAATACTCCCACAAAAATAAAGATGGGAAGCAAGCGTATTTTATTTTTCTTTTTTTGAATATACATGTTTTCTTTATCCTTTTATTTTATTGAGCGGAGAGCTTTTAACAATTCCATCTCTGCTTCAGATCTTTCATCTTCTTTGGTTTTTTGTGAATATGGTGCCATCTCTATGCTTGATTCCTTTATTTGTCGACCGTTTTTTATGGCGCCTTCTAAACGATCTGCCAAATTATCGGCTCTTTCATTTATAAACATCAAATCATTTTTTAATTCTTTTGCGCTATCAACAACTTCTTTCAAATTATTGCTTGAATTTTCCGTAACGGTTTTTAATTTGGGAATGCTGTTTTCTGCTTTATATGTGGCTTCATTTAACGCTTCTATCAGCTTAAATAGTTCACTTTGGTTTTCCCTCATTAAATTTAAGTTTTTATCTAATTGATAAACATAAATAATTGTTGGAATCAGCAATATAATGACAATCAAATTTATAAATAAATCTAAATTATCCATTTTTTTCAGCCTTTCCTTTTACCTTTATTACAACTTTTTTTCCTTTTCTGCCCATAGAACCTGTTAATAACGGAACATCTCCGCATAAAATTGATATGTCATCGTTGGGGAACATTTCTAAAGGCAAAAAAGATCCTTCTTTCCATGAAGAAATTTCTCCGAATTTTACTTCAACATCTTTCATTACGGCTTTTAGTTCTACGTCTGTTTCCCATAATTGTTCCATTAAATGGTTTTCCCAAATGGCATCTCGGCCAAATCTTTCCCCCATGAACATTTGCAATAAGAGTTCTCTTATCGGTTCAAGCGTGGCATATGGAATCATTAAATCAATTTTGCCGCCTCTGTCTTCCATATCTACTCTTAAACGCGCAACAATAACCGCATTGGATAATCGGGAAATGGTTGCAAAACGAGGGTTTGTCTCTGTTCTGTCATAGCTGAAATTTACTGAGGTTATTGGGTCAAAGGCCGTTGACAAGTCATTGAGAATAAGCTGAATCATATCTTTAACAAGGTTTAATTCAATTGTGGTGTAGGGGCGTCCTTCTATTCTCATGGCGGCAGTACCACGTCTGCCTCCAAGCAAAACATCTACAATCGAATATACCAAAGAGCTATCAAGAGATATCAAACCATAATTATCCCATTCTTCTGCTTTAAAGACTGTAAGTAAGGTGGGTAAGGTTAGGGCGTCTATATATTCTCCAAAACGCATTGATTCAATTGATTCTAAAGATACTTCAACATTATCTTGGGTAAAATTTCTTAATGAAGTTGCCATAAGACGAATTAATCTATCAAATACAATTTCTAACATTGGCAAGCGTTCATATGAAACTAAGCTACTGTTTAAAATTGCATGCACACCTGTTTTAAAGGCATGTGGCGAATTTTCATCATATTCTTCCGAATGATACCCTAATAAAGAATCTATCTCTTCTTGATTTAAGATTTTTCCGCCATCTCCATCAGCGTAAGAAGTTGCCTCATCCTGAACTTCTATTTTATCTGTCCAGTCACTGTTTGAAGCTTGTGCTTTGTTATTTTCTTCTACCACCTTGATTTCCTTGTCTTATATCTATATGTTCTTTTCAATTTCAATATTTTTTATGTTAATATCTGCAATGTTTATTGGATTGGCTGCCAAACGCAGTCTATATAAAAGCTCTTGTTTTAACCAATACATTCCTTCTGTTCCGCTGATTTCACTGCTCATTAATCCGTTAACATGAGCTAGGGTTATGTCATATAGGCGAGGCAGCAATATTTCTATTTTGGCAATGTCTTCTTTGTTGGTTAATTCAATGGTTAGGTTTAATCTTACAATTTCACTTGCAGATGAGGTCTTTTTTAAAGGTGCACTGATTTCAGGTAAGTCATAAAAAATTAACGGCTGTTGCTCTGTCCCTTCTGCTTGGGGCAATATTTTATAAGCACCGCTTTCTTTGTTAGAGCCGGAAGAACCAAAAGTATGATACATACCAACAGCAATTCCGATTGCGATTAATATGGGCAAAAGAAAGATAATAATTTTCTTTTTATTTATTTTTGAAGTTTGTTCTTCCTCTTCTTCAAGTGTATCAAATTCATCAAATTCAGCCATATAATACCCCAGATATTGTCCCTGATATATAGATTAACCCTTGTTGGATATTATATTATTTATTTTATAAATAAAACTTAATTTTTTATGTTTTATACATATATATTTTTATTTTGCAGATTTTAATAAAAAAACCGGCTTAATGCCGGTTTTTTTATCTTACCACATAGTGTCATAACGCAGTGTTGGATCATTACTCAGTGTTGGATCATTTAATTTTAATTTACCTGATTTTGGCGAAGACTCACCATATCTAATGCTACCTACTTTTGCTTCATGCGGAAGATAGTGGTCAACATATTTTTCATTAAAATTTTTTCTGTCAAAATAACAATAAATTGTGGCAATGGCAGAAAGTTCTTGCTGATATACCGGAAATAAGTTCCATATAATATCATCTGCAACATAGTGGCCTCCGGTGTAGCTGTTATATTGCTGTGCCGGATAAATAAAGCCCATAATTCCATGCCAGCCTTGGAATTTATCGCCGATAGAATATTTTTTGATGGTGGTGTTTAACCAGGTGTTGATTTGAAAATTGTATGGCATGTTATAAATATCTGCCCAATATTCAGGAGTGACATAACTTCCATCATTAATACTATATGAATTTGCGCCTTCTCCGGAGTTATTTGATATGGCAACAAACGGATAATATACTGTTTCTGCTGAGCTGCCGGATGATTTTATTTTTAACTTGGATCCTGTCGGATTAAAGGATTGTGCTATGGTAACAGCAGGGTTACCTCCAGACGTTGTATTTCCTGTTCCAACAGCCATACCGGCTTGTGCCATATTAAAACGAATTGGCGTGATGGTGGCAACAGCGGCATAATTTGGCGGACAATGCGGCGTTGGTATAAAGCCCAGCCATGCAGAGGCGTTATTGCAGCCATTGCAATCTAGTAATCCACTTAATTTACCAGTTGCAGGCTCCACGCCGTTCGTTTCCCAACTAACATCGCCAGCATAAGTGTTGTCTAAAACATAGATACCTTTGTTGATAAAATCCGGCAAAATATCACTTAAACGTGCGCCGCCGCGTGTGGCCAGCTTGATGTCATTCATCATGGATGTATATGCCGGATTAACCTCAAATTGATATTTTCCGCCGGTTCCATCTGCTGTTGAAACATTTTCATCTTGAGTATTGCTTATAAAACTGTCTGCTTTAATATAACCCGTTCTTGAGGAAGGTGTTTTTTTTCTTTCTTCATTTGTCGTCATTATCTCAATAGCACCCTTACGGATATGAACTGAACTGTTATAAGCATTTCCGTATGGGTCTGTATAATATCCACTTTCTGTGGTAGATGGAGATATGGTAAGCACATCATTTCCAGATACGCCAAAATATGAATTAACATGCACATTATTTTCAGATACCATTAATTCTGGTTGGGCACCATCTGCCCTCTTTCCCGAACTTATATATGTTTGCCCATTTGTTGCTTTGAAGTTAATTGCATTGGCATTACCGGCTAATCCGATAGTTACATTTTTTCCATCGGCATATCGCATTTCAACTTGATCAAGATTTGCGTATAAGCCTTGATGTTCTCCATTTGCATTTGAATTTCCTACATTTAACTCTTTAATAAATGTTTCGCCATCAGCAGATTTTACTGTCAAAGCATCATCTCCGGCGCTGTCTAAAACAGCAAAGTCGGCTCTAACAGTTGTGTTTCCTGATGTTTCTGCCACGCTTAATCCATAATTGTTCGTGGTTCCAATTCTTCCGGCTTGAAAGTTCTTTTCAACAGACAAATCATCAATTATTGTATCTCCATAAACTCTTAAATTGGCATTGTTTGTTTCTGTTCCAATTTCAACATTTCTGGCCTTTTGAATTGTAAGTGTGCTATCATAAAAATTGGCTTTGGAAGAATCTGCGGTAATGACATAATTTGATGTTTCATCTTTAATTGCAGATAATGTTCCGTCAATGGTTGTGCTTCCTTTAATTGTTGTGTTACCGGTAGCGTCTACCGTAAAGTTGTTTGACATTAATGATGCTTCACTTTGATCTACTTTAAACAAAGGTGTCGCACTGTTTCCAAACTGAATAAATGATTGCCCGCCATTATAGTTGGCTTGAAAACGTCCGCCTAAGGCTTGCATACTTCCGGTATTTCCATCTACCATAAATTTGGCTGAAGAATCTGTTGTATCTGCTCCAACATATAATTTAGGTTTGATTTGAGTATATTCACTATCAGCAATAAAGTTTTCTTCGGCGGCTTTTAAGGTTAAAGAGAATACACCGTCTCCGGTTACATCTAAAGTGGTGTCTGAATCGTTTGAGCCTTTAATATTGATTGAATCTCCGGCGGCAATTAAATCTTGCAACCTTTCAATGGCGTTTTGTCCCATATCCAAAGCTGTTTCCATTTGGTTTAATTGCGGCATGCCGGGAACGTCTACTCTGTATAATACTTTTGTTCCACCGGCTGTTCCGTCTGCAACCGCTTCAATAGATGTGGCAACAATAGTGCCGTCTTTTAAATTGTTTTTGATTTCTTCCGGAAATTCATCTGTCGGTATTTCCCAAACACCTTGAACTCCGGTGGCTTTGTCTCCGCTGACATAACCACCGTTTGTTCCAATCATAGAGGCAATTCGAGATGTTCTTATTTTGCTAAAACTTTCTCCTCCGTCATTGGGATGCGCAACCAAAACAGTGGTCAGTGCTTTTCTGGTACCGTTTGGGTCTTTTGTCTCTTTAATAACTACTTGCAAATCTCTAAAAATTTTTCCTTGGTTTTGAAAACCAATAGGAAGATAATCTCTAAAGTGCTCTATATTAATTGGGGTTGAGGTCTTGGTATCTGTATCAGCATTGGCAAAACCAAATTCTCCGTAATCAACTTCTTTATGCGCTTCGTCTGCTGAATTTGATGTGACTGTTCCACCGGCAACAATTGTGTTGTAGTTGTCTCTTAAATATGAATCAATGCCGTTGACAACAGTTCTGATTTGGCTGGCCGCATTGATATCTTGCATTTCATTTGTTCTTTCTGCAGCTTTTTTGTATATAACAGGAGTTACCATGGAAATTAAACCAAGCATGGCCAAAGCTTCAACCATGAGGCTACCGCTTTGTGATCTTAATTTATTAATTTCTCTTAACATGTGTCTTCTCCTTGAATTTTTTATAATTCTGCATTTTCATATAATTTAATATTATGCTTGTATATAACGGTTAAACATATATTGGAATCATTTGAATTGTTGCAGGTGTCTGCAAATTCTCCGTTTTGGGCAATATATGGCGGAATTTCAAAAGATATTAAATCTGTGACAGTTTGTTCCTCATTTTCATCATAACCTATTTGATATGTTCCGGTATGGCTTTGAATGACTAATTGCTCGCATTTTTTCTCATCAGAATCCCCTTCTGCATATTTTTTGCAAATGGGATAACCAAAGCCTGGATCATCTCCAACCATATCTTTCATTGCTGTCAAAAAATCATTGCTTGGTAAACCTGTTTTTATGCTTAACCATTTTTGCGGTAAAACCAAAAATGAAACTAAATAGGTGATTGAATCTTCATTGCGGCACTCTAAGGCAGATGTTCCGTCCTCTGATAAGCAATAGATTTCTGTGACAATATTATCATCATCAACAAAACCATAGGGAAGATAACTTCCTCCACTGCTTGGTGATAAATCTTCTTTTTGTAATACTCCGGTTGCAAAAGTGACCGTGCCTGAAGGAGTGGACGTGCCGTCCGGATTTTGAATTTGGGCATATGGCGGCGTGTGCGCCTTAATGTATAAGGCACCGGCTTGCTGTTTTATTAAAATTTTTGATATGATGGAACGTGCTAAAGGCTCTATTTCAATTTTTCTGATATCTGAGCGATATGATAAATTGAATGAATAAAGAGCTAATATCAACGTTGCCAAAATTACCCAAATATACATTTTTCACCTTAAATCTTTATTTATTTCTTTTATGAGTTTAGCATAAAAAATCAATATATTATAGTAAATATCCACGTTTTTTATCAAAATTTCATATTTTTGAAACATTATATATCCTGATTTTATAATTTATTCTTAATTTATCTGCATTTTACATTCGGAAAAGTTAAAAAAAATGCTTGGCTTATTTTTTGTTCAATTATAAAATACTTTCAATCTTAAGGAGAGAAGTATGATTAAGAGTCTTTGTCTTATTACCGGTTTGATGTTGGGTGTTTCTTCCGCTGTTTGGGCGGATGATGCTTTCTTTTCTGAAGAGGAGGGGGTGACATCTTTTCAAAAAGATAAAGAAGCTTGGCGGCGTAATGAGGTTAGATTACCCCAAACTGAAACAAAAAAACAAGAAATCCTTTCTGAAATAAAACAAGCTATCGGAGATGCCGCTTGGAATAATATTTCTCAGGCAGAGCAAATCTTTTGTTATGAAGTAACAACCAAACCTCAAGATTATGATGGATATACACTAAATAATATGGCTTTGACAGCTTTTTGCGGTGTAATTAAAGATGATATCAAACAAAATGTTTTATCTCAGCTCTTTATGAATAATAAAAACGTGTTGTTTAATGTGCGGGAAGATTGTATGGTTCAGCCGCGTATCGTTTTGCGTTTTGTCAGAGGTGTGGATATGACTGATGTTATGCTTTCTGCTCCTTGTTATTCTTTTGCCGTTTATGCAAACGGCGGCGCAAAAGTGTTTAATGCGCGTCCTGCCGCTCAGGTTATTGATGCTATGGTTGATACTTTTGATAAAAATAAAATGGATTTCGTCTCCCCTGCATTATTGAATCAGTTGTTGCCGATTGGTGTGCCTCAGACAAAAGAACAACAAGAACTGGTCAGTAAAAAAGAAAAAGCCAAGGGCGTTTGGATGGATAAGAAAAAAAATGAGGAAAAAAACAAAAAGAAAAATCAAGGCTGGAATAATTTAGATTTAGGATTTTGATTTTCTTTATTATAAAAAATATCCCAAAACTTTAATGTTTTGGGATATTTTTTTTTACTTTTACTTATTTATTCATAATTTTCAATATAGCTGTTGTTGGCAACATACATATTCAAATAACGGCGGATATTTTGATCCATTTTTGCGTTAAATTCATTGAATAATTTTGTTACCATAGAGTTCCAGTATTGTTCCTTTTCAATAATATCTGTATCTGCAGGAATGATTAATTCTCTCCATGCGATAACTTCTGTTTCTGCTTTTGATAAGCTTTTTGTGTCTTTTATTTGAATGACAACATCTAAATTTGCACGATATTTGATGCGGTCTTTGGTGAACATTTCTTGTGCTTTTTCAATCTCTTCAGTGACACTTGCATCTTTAATAATAACGGTTGCAATTTTGTCAGAGCCAAAATCAACCGCTTTTAATCTGTCACGAGCCCAAGTTTTTGCGGTTTTTTCAATGGAGATTGGAAACAAGTGTTCAACATTCGGACGTGTGAAAGTTGGTGTAAACTCTGAAACAATTTCAATCTTTTTTACTTTTAAGTCAATAGGTTCCAAATTGCTGAAACGAGGTTCACGGTAATTGCTGGTTTCTTCTTCCGTATTCATGGAAGCACAGGCAGAAACAAGTGTAATCATCATTACAACAGGTAAAATTCTTTTAAATATTCTCATTTTTTATAGTCCTAATAGTTATTTATTTTTTTTTTGTATTATCCTATATATAAATTAACATGTCGTTAATGATTTATAATTTCCCCTTTGTCAAAAACATATTTTTCACCGCAAAAATGACATTCTGCCGTGATTTTTCCGTCTTCTGCCAAATGTTCAATTTCTTCCTTATCAAAAGAACGCAGCGTATTTAAAAGTTTTTCTCTATTGCAACGGCAACCAAATTTATATTCTATACTTTTGGTAATGACTAAATTGTTATTATGGTATAGGCGGTGCAAAATATCTTCTGCGTTCAAATCTGCATTGAAAATTTCATCCGCAGTTAAGGAATGCATAAAGACTTGAGCTTGATTCCAAGCTTCTTTTGCTTCTTCTTCATCTAATTCTTCTTTGCCGCCTTTGCTTGGCATCTTCTGAATCATAATACCGGCAGCGCTCCAGCTTTTTGATTCTCCTTGCGGTGGCAGTATAAACAATTGCAAGTCTGTGTCAATTTGTTCTGATTGTTTGAAATAACGTAAAGCACATTCAGACAAATTCTTGCCTCTTAAGTCAACAATGCCTTGATAAAGTTGAGTGTTTTCTCCCTGATCAACCGTGAAGGCTAATCTGCCTTCTCCCATCAAATGCGGTGCAGGTTCAATCTCACCGCTCATTTTTCTTAACGCTTGAGATTTTTTTAAGTGTTCTTCATCAAACTTGGCGCAAGCACGCATGGTTCCATCAGATTTTACATCTACAACAACCATAGGAACAGGTCCATTGCTTTCTGTTTGTAATGTAAACAAACCTTCATATTTGATTGAGCTGGCTAACATGGCCGCTAAAACAGAACTTTCAGCAATCACGCCGGAAACAGGCAGCGGATATCCATGTTTTTGTAAAATGGTGTCTATTACTTTGTTTAATCTGATTAAACGTCCCCTGAAAGCGCCGTTATCAATATGAAATGACGTGCAAATATCAAAATTTTTCAAATTTTATCCCCTTAATTAATGATTTTTATAAATATATCTGCTACATATGTAATGATTTTTTTAGGAGTTTGCAAGTTGTTTGATGAAATTGAAAAGCCCAAAAAGAAAAAAGTGTTAAAAAAAATAACACCGCAACGATTGAGAAATATTGCTCTTTATTATCTAAAGCGTTATGAAACATCTACGGCAAACTTGCGCCAAGTTTTGCGTAAACGTGTTAATGATTATGCTTTTTATAATAAAGAGTTTGATAAGCAAGAAGCCTATGCTTGGATAGAAGATATTGTTGCTGATTTTTTGCGCTATGGTTATGTGGATGATGAACGCTTTGCCGAAATTAAAATCAGAGATTATAAACAAATGGGAAAATCAGTTCGCTATATTAAGGCAAAACTTAAAGAAAAGGGCGTAAACGATGATTTGGTTGAACAATTGCTTGAAACTCAAGATTATGATGAATTGCAAGCAGCTCTAAAGTTTGCGCAAAAAAAACGAATCGGACGTTTTCGCGCTGCCGACAAACAATTTGAATACAAGCAAAAAGATATGGCCGCATTGGCTCGTGCCGGTTTTTCTTATGATGTTGTCTGTGAAGTTTGTCAAATGCACGAAGATTTTTAATATTCCACTTTGCTTAAGTATAATCCGCAAGCAGGCGCATTAGGGCCTGATTTTCTTCTGTCTTTGGCTTCCAAAATGGTTTTTATCTCTTCTGGTTTAATTTGATTGTTACCGACCATTTTTAATGTGCCAACCATGTTTCTGACCTGATGATGCAGAAAGGAGCGTGCCTCAACAATAAAATCAATCTCATCTCCGTTTTGAATGATATCTAATTTGTCCAGCGTTTTTATCGGAGATTTTGCCTGACAAGCCGCAGCTCGGAAAGAAGTGAAGTCATGCTGACCAAGCAAGTACTTTGCACCTTCTTGCATTTTTTCAACATCTAAAGGATAAGGCACCCACCAAACTCGATTTTTTTGCAGGGCAGGGAATGAACGTCGGTTCAAAATCTTATAAATATAGCCTCGACCTTTGGCTGAAAAACGTGCATTAAAATCGTCTGAGACTTTTTCTACTTTTAATACACTCATGGCTATGTCTTGGCTGCGGAGGTGATGGTTTAAGCCTTGTAACATTCTAAACTCATCAATATCTTTATCCATATCAAAATGCACCACCTGACACAGAGCGTGCACTCCGGCATCAGTTCTTCCGGCGCATTGAACGGTGATTTGCGGTTCTTTACCAAAAACGGCAAAAGGATTATAGAGATTGCCTTTTTCATCGGCTGAAACTTTTTCAACCCCTGTAAAGCAAGCAATGGCTGTTTCCAAATATTCTTGTGCGCTGGGACCGTCTAGTTGCCTTTGCCAACCTAAAAGATTGGTGCCATCGTATTCTAATGTTAATTTGTATCTCATTTATTTTCTTAAAACATGTATAATGGACGATTAGGGTAAAAGTTCGTATTTCATTAGCTTTTTTCCACCAAAAAAAGGGGGTAAAACTTATCCCCTTTTTTATTATAAAACTTTGCTTTTGGCAATGCTTTATTATGCTACTTTGCTTAAATTTTCTTGAGGCATTTCTTCCTGCCATAAGCCTAATTTTTTCTGAATAGCCCAAATAACACGCAAAGCTTCCAATGCATTTTGACCGCTGATTCTTGGAGTTTCTTTGCCGTTAACACAGTTTACAAAGTGGGTTAATTCTGCTGTCAAAGGTTGGTTAGTTGGAATGAACAATTGCTCAACACTGCCTTTCAAGCCATAGTTCATCCAATCCGGAATGCTTTCTTGGTTAACATAAGGCATACGTCCTTGAGAATGAACATTAATGCTTTGGTTGATGAAGTCCATGTCAATGTAGTTGGTATCTGTTGTAACAGTTAAGGTACGAACACGGGCTTGGGTAATACGGCTAGCGGTGATGTTGGCTGTAACCCCGTTTTCAAATGTGAGTAAAGCCGTGATATAATCTTTTCCTTCCGGATGATCCGGTGTGGTAACGGCTGCGGCTTGAATGTCTTTAATTGGAGATTGAACCAAAGACAAAATGATTTCAGCATCATGAATCATTAAGTCCATAGAAACATCAACGTCTGTGATACGACCGCTGGCTGCAGACATACGTTGAGCAGTCAAAGAACGAATCTTGTTGGTGTCATGCAACAATTTGTGCATTTGTTCAACCGCTGGGTTGAATTGTTCAATGTGGCCAACAAGCAAAGTTACGTTATTTTTTGCTGCGGCATTGATTAAGCGTTGGCAACCTTCTTCCGTGGTGGCCAATGGTTTTTCCATCATGCAGTGGATGCCGCGGTTTAAGAAAAATTCACCAACATCAGCGTGGGTAACAGATGTGGTCACAACGCTGACAGCATCTACATTTGCAGCAACTTCTTCTAATGAAGAAAAGGCTTTAATCCCAAACATTTCGGCTGCTTTTTCTCTGGCTTCAGGAAAAATATCATATACGCCGACAAGTTCAACACCTTGAAGATTTTTGTATGTTTTAAGATGGTTTCTTCCCATCATACCCGCGCCAATAACGGCAACTTTGAGTAAATTTGTCATCTTTATTTTCCTTAAATTTAAGTTTGCTGATTTATTTAGTTTACTATTAGCAAAAGTTTTGATAAAAATCTCTTAAATTCTTGTTACATATTGTTACATTTTGTTGAACATAAGGAAAATGATATGAAAATGTATACAAAACAAATATTTATGTCTTTTTTTGTGGGCGTTTTGCTTTCTTCTTGCTCAATGTTTGCGCCAAAAGAATCTGCTTTGAAAGAAAAAAATATTCCGACTCAGGTTCAAAAAGAAGAAGTTCAACACGTTAAAGGGCGTTTGGATGTTTATGCTTCTATGGCGCGTTCAACAAAATATAATACAGAAAAAAATTATCAGAATTTGTCCGAAGTGTTGCAAAAACACTCTCAGCAAAAATCAGCTCAAGATTTGTTGGCTTATGTTAATAATAAATATAATGACAATTCTTTGTGGGCGGCTTCTCAAAAATTGGATTTTGCCATTTTATATGCCACAGTTGCTCTTTCTGATGATGGCGTTTTTGTTCATGATTATTTGTATAATTATGCTGCGCAACAAATTGCATTGGCAACCATTAAAGGGCAGAGCGAAGCTTTGTTTGCCCAAAGAAAACTGAAAGACTTAAACCGCCTGACAACCCAAACAGAAAAAAATGTTTTTAACCTTAACCAAAAATTGCTTAAAAAAGGGGCGTTGTCTGCAGAGGAGTTGGAGTATAAAAAATCTATTGAAGTTTCTTTGTATAATTTGAAGCAAATGCAAACTTCTTTGAATGATTCTTGGAACAATTTTGCAGATTTTGTTAAAACATCTCCCAAAAATTTGCATGTTAAAGGCAAGCATTTTTATGAATTGGAAGATTTTGATAAAAAAAATCAGTTAAGCACATTTCAATATGTTGCTCTTAATAATCGAGTTGAGTTTGATTTGGCAAGAAAAGAGATTTTGGGATTTAACGCTTTTCATTTATATGACAAAACTTTGCAGAATTATCCGGCTCTAAAGCGTTTGGAAATTAATGGTTTTGATTTTAAGGATAATCTCTATCAGCAAGAGTTGAAAAATAATGCTCAGTTAATTGTTGATAGTTTGCTTGACGGTGTTTCAGAATATCTTGTTGCCGGAAGTGCTGAAAAACAAAATGTGTTGCAACGTGAGGTGATGAGTAATCTTGGTGCGGCAATTTTGACACAGTTGACGGTTGATTATGTTTTGGTTGAAACAACTTCTGAAGATTTGTTACAAGCAAAAGAAAATGCAGCCTCTTTGCGTGCTGATATCAGACAAGATGAGCGTTTGAAAAAACATACCTCTGCTCAGTTGGCGCAATTGTTGCAAAAAAGATTAAAATTAAATGATGCTGAATTGTTGGTTAGTCAGATTCAAGGAGAAAGAGCTGTTGCTTTGCGTGCTTTGTATTTTCATAGCGGGTTGTCGGTCTTTTCTCAAGAGTTGTTAAAAAATAAATTGGAAGTAATTGAGGCCTCATTAAAAAAAGCTTTTAACAAAGATATGATTGAGATGCTTTCTCAAGCAAAAGATTTGGAAAAACAGCAAAAAACACAAGGAAACAACTGGGCAAAATCTGAAAATTGGTTGGAAGAACTTATTGATAAAAAAGCTAAAAAAACGCAAGAACCCATTATTTTGCCACAAAAACCAAAGGGTGATTTTTCTTTATATGAAGAAAAAGTTTTTGATACTTATCCCGTGATGCAGTTGGGTGCTTATCGGCAAAAAGAAAACGCTGATATAGAATGGCAAATGTTGAAAGAATTGTATCCGGAGTTTGATTTGGTCAAACCCAAAATCGAGAGCTCTGTTGTGAACGGAAAAATGATGTATCGTTTGATTATAAAATCTAAAAAAGGCGGCTTTTTAGATTTGTGCAACAAATTGAGAAAAGATAAAATTGAATGTATTTTAAAACAGAAATAATTTGTTTGTAAATATAATCAAAATATATTATATTATAAAATAAATTTGAAAATGAGTGGGAAATATGTCTGATTTTAATAATAAGTATTCTATTCCGCCAAAAAAGAATAAGCATAGCGAAGAGGAAGTTTTTGATTTTTCCTATGTTAAAAGTCCTATTCCTCCAAAAAAAACGGACACTTCTTTGTCTTATTCTTGGAAAGCAGTTTCTAAAGATGATACAGAAAAAAATTCCCCTCAGAAAAAGCCTTTAAGAGAATCTCAAATTGCGGCAGCTGAAATTGCCATTGAACAAAAAATGTTCAAAGTGCCTGAACAAGAGATGCAAGATGCAAATCAAAATTTTTCCGGTAAAATAATAGAAGATAAAAATTTTGCTAAAAAAGATTTATCTAATGCTGATTTTTCCGTAACGGATTTGTCCGGAGCTGACTTTTCCGGTGCTAATCTTGCAGGAGCAAATTTTGCAGGGGCAAACCTTTCGGAAGCAAATTTTTCAGGAGCTGATTTAAGCGGTGCAGTTTTGTCCGGTGCAAATTTATTGAAAACTAACTTTACCGGCGCAAAATTAAACAGAGTGACTTTGACTGAAGCAAATTTGGAAGAAGCCATTCTTTTAGGCATTGAAATTGATGATTTGGGCTTGGAAGAGCTCCAAACCTTGATTGAATATATGGCAACATATTATCCGCATAAGCTTAATTTGACCAAGTTAAATTTGAGTTTGTTGGATTTAAGCAAAATTGATTTAACCAAGGTTAGTTTGAGAGGGGTTGATTTTACCGGCTGTTCTATGAAAGGGGTTAGAATTTGGGAGTTGGATTTAAGTGAATGCATTATTTCTCCCGAACAGATTGCAGAAGCTCTCGGTCGTGTACCCTCAGCATTGGAATTGGCCAAACTCCTTGCTCCTAAAAAATCTAAAAAACCACAAAAAAATTTGGGTGAAGATGTTATTAAATTCTTTTATGAAGTTAAAAAAGACTATGGTGTTTGGGATGTAACCAATGATAAAGGCTTGGATATTGGTAAGCTCGTTGAATCTGGCATGAAAGTTTTTAGAAAAGCAGTGGATAAACCCAAACCGCCTATGGAAGGCGAAGAATTGGTCGCTCATTTGAAGGAAGAAAGACAAAGCGATGATAAAAACAGAAATGAAATGTTAAAAGAAAAAATTATGCAGCGTAAAGAAGCTGAACGTAAGAAATTGGCAGAAAAAAAACAAGAATTTCAGCAAGAAGTCAGCCGCTCTCAACAAGAAAAAGATGAGGAAATTAAGGTTTCTGAAAAGAATAAAAATTATCAAATGGTTGATAAAATGGTTCGTCGTGACAGAGGCCGAGAATAAGTGGTGGGCAAGATAAATGTTTTTTTTTGCAAAAGATAAAAACTCTAAAAAATATATAATAAAAAAGTTTTTATTTATTTTATTTTTTCTTTTTATTTTTTTTGTTTTGTGTTTGGCTTTTATTGCTTTGGCAAAGCTTATTCATAAAGGTTTTAGTTTAAAAGTTTTTTATGAGGCTTTGAATTTTGCCAACAAAATTGCGGCAGACCCATTATATTTATTTTCTGTCTATGAACAATATTTTAAGGTTTTTATTAAATCTGCACAGCACGATAATTTGACATTGGCAACGTGGCTGCCTATGTTTCCGATTTTTTTGTTTGGTGCATTTTTAATTTTTGTGGTTTATAAATGGGGCAAAAAATTTTATCGGAAAATAAAAAAATTTGAGTTCTCTTCAATTGAAAAATTGTTTGAAGAAAATATTTTTTCAAATAACTTTTTTGTTTTGGGACAAAACAAAAATGATTTATTGGAATTAAAACAACATAATTCTTTGTTGGTGCTTGGTGAGACATCCAGTTCTAAAACTTCTTCTTGTGTTATTCCTTCTATTTTGGAAGCGGATAATTCTTCTTTATTTGTTGTTGCTTCTCAAAATGATGTGGCAAAATTTACTTCCGGATACAGAGCTCAGTTAGGTAAAGTGTTTTATTTTAATTGGGGGTTGAGTGATGATGCTTCTAAAAAAGAGTTTTTGGCCAGATGGAATCCTCTCTCTCAGATGGAAATGCCTAAAAATAATTTGGAAAAAGAAGAATATTTATATGGTTTGTGTAAATATTTTATAACTTATGGTCTGAATGATAAAAGTGATGATTTTGTAAATTATGAAAAATCTGTTATTATGACGATGTTTGCTCTTTTAAATTTTTTTGTTATGAAAATTGAAAGAGCTCAAGCCAATGATTATTTTTTAAGTCGATTTTTTGAAAATAAAAAATTGCATGCAGATGATAAAGATTTGCTCTTAAGTTATTATATTTTAATGGATAAAACTTATGCAAAAAATGCAATTGATAATTTGCAAAAAAACAATCTTTCTTTGGAAAATTATTTACCGATTGGCAGTTGGGAAGGTGTTCCTGATAATTGGAAAGGCAAAGAACTTTGTTTTGCAATGTTTTATGATTGGTTGCTTCGTTGCTTTTTTAAATTTAAAAAACAAAATCAACCCCAGAGTGATTTGTGGCAAATATTGGCTGAATATTGCTTGGAAGAAACAGAATTTTTTGGTTATTCGGATAAGCAAAAAAAATTGTTAAAAAATGTATTATCTGTTTCTGCCGAGCAAAAATCGGTTATCTTTTCTGATATATTCAAATCTTTAGAGTGTTTTCAAATTCAAAGTGTTCGGGAAAGAACATCTACTAGTGATTTTTGTATTGCAGATTTATATAATTCCAATCAAGTGATTACAGTTTATTCTATTGTGGAAGAAAAAATCTTTTATTTTATTAATAAGTTGTTTGTGGACATGGTCTTAAATTATAATTTTGTTCAGCAGACACCGTCAAATATGGCATTTGTTTTTGATGATATTGAACAGCAACCGAGATATGAAGTTTTAGGAGACTTTTTTAAGCAAAATCAATTTGCAAATACATCTTTTTTAATGACTGTTTCTTTTTATGATTTATTTAAGCAAAAATATCTTCATTCTGAAATTGTTTCTTTTTTGAAAAATATTTCATATAAGCTTTTGTTTGTGCAAAATTATAAAAATGCGGCAAAATTATTGCAAAACGCTTTTATTGATTCTGACATTATTAACAATAATGATGAAAAAACAAAGGAATATTATAAAAGTTTGATTTGGGACATGAACAATAAAATTGTGCATGACCTTTCAAGAAAAGATGTTTTGTTGTTGGTCCCAAAGTTAAGTGAAACACCTTTTTGTTTGAAGGCAGCATATTTTTTGCAAAATGAATATTTGAAAAGCAAAGCTGAAATGCAAACAGCTTATTTTTTGGATGAAAATCAATTTAACTTGCGTAATTCTCAAGATTTGGATGTTCCTGATTTGTTGGTTACACTCAATAAGTTGGGATATCATCTGGAAAATATGGATGCATTAGATGATTTTTTGAAAAACCAGCAAAATGATGATGTGTTGAGTTTTGATGATGCTCCCACAAATACTTCCAAGCAAGAAACAGAAGCTGATTGGTGGCTTGAAGAAGATTTTTTTGAACATAAAAAAACTGAAAATAAGAATCCGTTTAAGACTTCCAATTAGTTCTATTTTTGTTCTTAAAATTTAAAAAGTGCTGTTATTTTAAAGCAAAGTTTGCTAAGGTGTGCTTATTCTAATAACGAATCGGTAAAAAAAATGGAAGAAACTTTATTTTCAACAACTATCAAACGCCCGCTGGCTGACAGATTGCGTCCGCAGTCTTTGTCTGAAGTGGTGGGGCAAGACCATTTGGTCGGCGAGAATGCCCCGCTTGGTCGTATGATAAAGTCGGGAAAAATTACTTCCTTTATTTTATGGGGACCTCCGGGATGCGGAAAAACCACAATCGCACGTTTGATTGCCGAACATACAAATTTGTATTTTGAACAAATTTCTGCCGTTTTTTCCGGCGTTGCCGATTTGAAGCGCGTGTTTCAATATGCGCAAGAAAGAAGAGCAACACAGGGCAAAGGCACATTGCTTTTTGTAGATGAAATTCATCGTTTTAACAAGTCGCAACAAGATGGCTTTTTACCTTATGTGGAAGACGGTACGGTGATTTTGGTTGGAGCTACAACCGAAAATCCGTCTTTTGAACTTAATGCCGCTTTGCTTTCTCGTTGTCAGGTTTTTGTGCTGAACCGCTTGACTTCAGATGACTTTGAAGTGCTGTTAACCCGAGCCGAAAAAGAAATGGGCAAAAAACTTCCGGTTGATGAAGAAGCGCGCCAGTTTATGAAAGATACGGCAGACGGGGACGGACGATATATTCTTAATTTAGCAGAATCTGTCTGGTCATATGCAAAGCCGGAAGAAATTTTTGATAAAGAATCGATTATGCGGATTATACGTTCGCGTGCGCCGATTTATGATAAAGGACGCGACGGGCATTATAATCTGATTTCGGCCGTGCATAAATCTCTGCGTGGCTCAGATGTGGATGCCGGTTTGTATTGGGTGGCGCGTATGCTGGAAGCCGGTGAAGACCCGAAATATATTTTTCGCCGTTTGACACGCTTTGCCGTTGAGGATGTTTCTTTGGCTGACCCTAATGCCGTGACACAAGCCATTTCTTGTTGGCAAACTTATGAGCGTTTGGGTTCGCCGGAAGGAGATTTGGCGCTTTATCAACTGACGGCATATTTGGCAACGGCACCCAAGTCGGCTTCTTTGTATAAATCAACTTATGCGGCTCGCGATTTGGCAAGAAGAACAGGTTCACTCATGCCGCCGAAAAATATTTTGAATGCCCCGACCAAACTTATGCGTGATTTAGGTTACCATGAAGGATATGAATATGACCCCGATTGCGAAGATGGTTTTTCCGGAGCTAATTATTTTCCCGATGGTGTGCGTCATACCAAACTTTATTTTCCGGTTGACCGGGGGTTTGAAAGAGAAATTAAGAAAAGAGTGGAATATTTTGAGCGTTTGCGCGCGGAAAAACAACGTGCCAAAGCGCAACAACAAAAACAAAATAAGGACAGTGAAAAATGACAACTTTTTTGAGTGTGTTTTTAGGGGGCGGATTGGGTTCTATTCTCCGCCATTTGGTTTGTTCTAAAATCGGTAATCATTGGGCGGTGATGAGTGTGAACTTGATGGGTGCCATGCTGATTGGTATTGCCTTTGAATATTTTGCCAACAAAGCAGGCTTGCGTCCGGAAGTGAGAGCTTTTGTGATTACCGGTATGCTCGGCGGTTTTACCACTTTTTCAACTTATATGCTTGATTTTGGAAACTTGATGACCAATGCCAAAATGGTGGAGGGATTTTTGTATCTCTTGGGCTCACTCATCTTGGGAATCGGGTTCTTGTTTATCGGCATTAAAATCGGCAAGCTTTGTTTTTAGGTTGATTTTTTTTCTTATTTACGATAGTTTGTGAGCAAATAAAAATTATTAATCTTAAAAATTTGTATTATGGTTGATTTGAAAGATGTTGCTGAAGAGCTTGTTCGTTTGTCATCGAAAGAAGTGCAAAAGTTGGCGGAAGTGATGAAAGAAGAATATGGTATTGAGACAGCCGCCCAAGAGGTTAGTATCATAAGAGATGACAAAGCTCCGCTTTCTCGCCAACAACGTCGTAAACGTGAACGAGAAGCTCAAAAAAAAGAGGCAAAAAAAAGACAGAAAAAACGCGGATGAAAATTCGCGTTTTTTTTGTTTTAAATTCGCTTGTTTTTTTATCTCCCTTCCGCTACACTTTGAAAAGTTTTTAAGAAAGGGAATCTGATGTCCGGCGTAGAGATTAAAAAAGTTAAAGATGTTGATGATGGTATGCGTTTGAACCGTTGGTTTTTGAAGTATTATCCGGGGCTCTCTCTCGGTCGTTTTCAAAAGCTTCTTCGAACTAAACAAATCAAAGTGGACGGCAAAAAAGCTGAAGCATCTCTCAAACTTATCGCCGGACAAGAAATCAGAGTGCCGCCTTTGGATAATGAAGCCAATGCAACACAAGAGCGCAAAGGTATATCTGCCAAAGACGCGGCTTATATTCAATCGATGGTCATTTATAAAGATGACAATATCATCGCTTTGAACAAGCCTTCCGGATTGGCCGTGCAGGGCGGAACTAACACGACGCGCCATGTGGACGGTATGCTTGAGGCTTTGTGTTTTGGATTAGAAGAAAAGCCTAAGCTCGTGCATCGCATTGATAAGGAGACCAGCGGAATTCTGATTTTGGCACGTAATCGCAAATCTGCCGATATGCTGACAAAAGCATTTCGCGAACATAATTTGCAAAAGACTTATTTGACTTTGGTTGCCGGTTGTCCCAAACAGCAAAACGGCGAAATTAAAGCTGCGTTGGAAAAAGTGGGTGAAAAATCAATCATATCTAAAGATGGAAAACCGGCTTTGACCGAGTTTGAAGTTTTGGATAATGCCGGTGCCAAATTTGCATTAGTCGCTGCGGCACCGCTTACCGGACGCACACACCAAATTCGTGCGCATATGGAATATATCGGTTGTCCGATTGTCGGTGACGACAAATATTTTGGTCAAGCAAGACAGAAATTTGCTTTTGTTAGTGATAAATTACACCTTCATGCCTACAAAATTGATTTATCAGATTTATATCAAAAGAAGATGATTATAACTGCACCTCTGCCTGAGTATTTTAAGGCAGATTTAGAAGCTATCGGTTTAAGTTTTAGGGAGTTTTAAGATGAAAAA
This sequence comes from uncultured Pseudomonadota bacterium, assembly GCA_949295005.1. GTDB lineage: Bacteria > Pseudomonadota > Alphaproteobacteria > RF32 > CAG-239 > CAJLXD01. The sequence continues at coordinate 25,959 of CASFJL010000003.1, forward strand.
ATTGTTTAAAATTCTTTTCAGCACAATCTTTATTTTGTTTGCCGTTTTGGTTGTCGGCGTGTTTGTGTTTATCAAAACTTTTGATTTGAACAGTTATAAATCTTATGCCGAAAAAATGGTGCAAGAGCAACTTGGACGTAAGCTTTCTTTGAACGGGGAAGCTTATTTAGGTATTTCTCTTGTTCCGACGATTGTTTTGGAAGATGTGGAATTTGCCAACCCAACTTGGGCTAAAAATCCGCAAATGGTGAAGGTGAAAAAACTTGATGTAAAATTTGCCATTTTGCCGTTGCTTAATAAGCAAATTGTGATTGATAAGGTGATTTTGGAAGAGCCTCTTATCAATTTGGAAGTGGCAAAAAACGGTGATGCCAGTTGGGATTTTCCGGCTTTAGATACCCCGCAACCAGAACCGGTGAAGAAGGCTGAAAGAGGTTGGCTGATATCGGTTGCCAATGCAACGGAAACAGCGGTTCCGGCTGAAACTTCCGCTCCTGATGCCATGTTGACAAGCATTGTTGCCAAAATGGTGCAGATTGAAAACGGAACTCTTGTTTATGATGATGCACAAAGCGGAAGCAAAACCGAAGTGGTTATTAATCATCTGGATTTATCTATTCCGACACCTGATGATTTGATTACGCTTAATGTGGATGCCCTCTATAACGGTGAGCAGATTATTGCCAGTGGTACCGTCGGCTCAATTACCGAGGCTTTGGCGGATAAAGTTTATCCGATTAATTTGCAGGTTAAGGCTTATGGTATGGCTGCCAAAGCCAAAGGTAATTTGAATAATATGCTTTCAAAATTGACCTATAACCTCAATTTGCAACTTGTGAACCCGCAGGGCAATTTCGGTGCGCCGGAGATTGTTTTTGATGGTTTGGTCAATGGCGGTTTGGATAATGTGAAAACAAAAATCAATCAGCTTTCGGTTGCCGGAAACGTGATGAAAGGTGAGGTGGATGCCGATATTTCGCAAAAAGTTCCCTTTATCAGAGCCAATTTGCAAAGCGACCAGATTGATGTGCAAAAGTTTATGCCGCAACAACAAGCTTTGGTTTTGCCGAGTTTGAATCTTATTTCTTCGGCCAATGCCGCAAATTATATTCCGGCAGAGCCTATCCCGTATGATGTGTTGAAAACGGTTAATGCTGTGTTTGATTTGTCTGTTGGAAATTTGATTGTCGATAGTGGATTTTCTATGCAAAACGTGTTGGTTAAAGGCTCGCTCAAAAATGCTGTATTGACAATCAATCCGCTTAATCTGACATTTAATGGCGGACAGATTATGTCTGAACTTAATGTGGATGCCAATGCCAAAAGTTTGAGCCTGAAAGCCAACAGCAAAAATTTGAAACTGCAAAATTTGCATAAAGAATTTCAGGTCATTAACAGCACTGATTTTGGTATTAAAAGGGGCGGTGATACTATCGTTTATATTGATTTGAAAAGTTCAGGTAATACCTATCGTCAAGTGTTTGAAGGCTTGACAGGTCAAACCGCAATTACCCTTGATAAATCGGTTATCCAAACCGGTAATTTGAGCTTTTTTACCGGAAGTTTCTTAACCCAAGTTTTGGATGCGTTGCACCTCAAGCAAAAGACTATGGATATGGATGTGCGTTGTGCCGTCATTCGTACCGATTTTGCTAATGGACGTGCAATTTTTCCGCAAGGTATTGCTCTGAATGCGGCGCAAATGAGTTTGGTGAGTGATGGTTATGTGAACCTCGTGAATGATAAAATCAGCTTTACCTTGCAACCTTTCTCAGGAAAAGTTGTTGATACCAATATTGCGCAAGCTTTGTCATCATTTCTGCGTATCAGCGGAACGGTAGAAAACCCAACCATTCGTTTGGATGATAAAGAGGCATTGCGTGCGGTGATTGGTGTGGTGGCAACCGGCGGTACGGCTTATTTGGGTGAAAAGCTGATTATCAATCCCGATGGTTCTCCATGCTATACAGCTTTGCAAGGAACACCTTTTGCAACCATGTTTCCTAAACCGACAGGCGTGGCCGCAACAACACGAGATGTCTACAAAGATACGGAAAAAGAGATTAAAAAAGGTGTGAATGATTTGAAAAACACAGCCAAAGATATGTGGAATATGTTTAAAGGACAATTAAAAAATGGTTCAAAATGATTTGGAAAAAGCACTAATATCTATTTCTGCTTGCAAGCAAGAAGGTGTTGTTAAGCTCATTCAATATTTGGAAACAGATTTGTTGTTTTTCTTTGCTGTTGATAAAGATTTGAATTTAAGTCAGCAACAAAAGTGGAAACCTATTTTGGATATGTTTTATCAGACATTTGGTATTTCTCTTCAAATTACACAAGGATTGGATGTTCCTCAGCAAGAACAGAGTTTGTATGATACATTTAAGGTATATTTGAAAAATATGGATGATGTTTCTTTTGTTTGTTTGTATAAGTTGGCTCTTTGTATGCGTTCTGTGCTTTTGGCTTGGGCTATGATAAATGAAAAAATTTCTCCGGAAGAAGCTTATGAAGCTGCATTGTTGGAAGAGTTGTGGCAAGCGCAACGATGGGGAAATGTTGATGAAGCTGAAAAGAAAAGGCTGGAAATCAAAACAGAAATTTTTGATACTTATGCTTTTTGGAAAAATAAAAAGGCTGCATAATGAAAGAAGTTCTTATCAAAATCAAAGGACGCGTGCAAGGGGTTGGTTTCCGTTATTGGGCGATTAATACAGCCAAAGAAATCGGCGGAATATCCGGCTGGGTGCATAATGAAGCTGACGGCTCGGTTGAAATTTCCATGCGCGGAGAAGAAGAAAAGATTGATGCCATGATTATTGCTTGTCAAAACGGCTCACCTTTTTCTCGTGTAGATAAAGTGGAGTTTGTGGTGGGGCGAATCAGTAGTTTTTTACCGCCGATTGAAGATGGTGTATTTAAGAGAGTATAAAGTTTTAGTGATATACAGATAAATTAAATACATTTTCCAGAAAAAACAGGCAAATAAAACAAATTGAGGCTGAAATAATTGGTGTGCATATCCAACCTAAAGCTACTTTCCCTAAAATGGACCAGTTGACCTCTCTGCCGCCTTTGGTTATGCCAATCCCTATCACAGCTCCGATAACGGCTTGCGAACTTGATACCGGAACCAGAGGCAAAGGTGGAATTCCAAGTTCTATCATAATGTTTTTTAAGCCTTGAGATGCAAACAAAAACAAAACAATGGATTGAGAAATAACAACAATCCAAGCAATAATCGGAGACATGGACATAACACTGCTACCAATGGTTTTTATGATTTTTTTTGAATAAGTAAATACTCCGGTGCTGATGGCTATGCCGCCAATGAAAAATAAAATCTGTGTTCCGCTTAAATGAAAATTGCCAATTGAAACCGCGTGAAATGGAGATGCATCAACAAAAACACCCATAACATTGGCAATGTTGTTGGCTCCCAATGCATATGAGCCGAAAGCACAAGCCAAAATCAAACCAATGCGCGTGTATAAATCTTGATGAATTAAATGTATTTTTGCGTGTTTTAAATATGCTTTTATGCCAAAATATAATAATACGGATATTAAACCAGATAAAATAGGACAGATAATCCATGTGCTGACAATTTTTATCAATATAGTTGTATTTGTTTCAAAACCGCAATATATGTTCCAACCGACAATACTTCCAACAATGGCTTGAGTGGTGGAAACAGGTGTGCTGCTGTTGACCATCCAATATACAGCCAAAGCGGCGGAAAGTGCTACCATAAATGCTCCGGCAAGCTCATTTACAGTGCCAAGCTCGGTTAAGGTTTTGCTTGTTCCGGCGCCGCCAAAAACAGCTCCTATAATAATGAACACAGAAGCTATTGTTGCAGCGGTGCGAAAGCGAACCATTTTTGTTCCAACAGCGGTACCAAATACATTGGCGGCATCATTTGCGCCTAATGACCACCCTAAAAATAAACCGCTGCTTAAAAATATAAAGTAACTAATATCCATTAAATGTCTCTCTTGATTGTGAATATTAGAAGCTCATCTGCACAATCTTCTGCAATATCTGCAATGTCTGCAACTTCTCCGATAATGTTGCTTAATTGTAATTTGTTGGCCAAAGGCATATCTGAGTCAAATATTGCTTCTTTCATCTTGCCTGATACAACGTCGCTTTCAGCCTCAATAAAATATACTTTTTGAGAATAATCTCTTACGGTGCTGAAATCTCTGAAAAATGCTCTGGAAGCAATGGCCATATTTTCAGCACAGTCACTGACTTGCTCACATAATTCTTTGATGCGGGAGTGATATTCTTCCGGAAATTGCGGCCGTTCTATATAAAATTTGTATGCAACTTCATCGAATCGGTTAATGATGCGATCTAGATTTTCTACCAATTCTAAAACATCTGCCCTTAAATCTGGAATCAGGTTGTGAGAATATAATTTGTTTTCAATGTCTCTTCTTAAACTATCTGCATCATGCTCAATATTTTTGATTTGTTTGCAAAGTTTTTTATATTCTACACTACGTTCTTCTCTTAAAAAAACAGTGATTGCTTTTTTAAATGTCATGGCAACATCTATGATTTTGTCATGAAACAAGTCTATTTTATTTTCTAATGATTTTGTTTTAGAAAAAAGCGATAATTTTATTTGAAACATTGAAAATTTATCCTCTTTTATTTTATAGTTTCTGCTATTATATTAGAAAAAAAATATAATTAAAGTAATTTTAAATAATTTGATTATATTCTTTTCTTGAAAGCGGCGGTTTGCCGCAATTGTCTTAAACCTTAAGGAATTTGATTATGAATAAAATTGTTACTAATGTTATTTCTGTAGCTGCATTGATAATTTCTGGTATTGCTTTGGCTATGAACATGATGAATAATAAAGAAAATCAACCTGTTGATGTTGAAGCTGTTATTCTTGAAAAGCCAGAAATCATTATCAATGCTATGCAAAATTATGAACAAAAAATGCGTGAAAATGCACTTGCTCAAGTTCAAAAATCTATTGATGAAAATATTGAAAAAATTAATAATGATCCTAATTCTCCGGTCATCGGTAATAAAGACGGCAAAATTGTAATTGCTGAGTTCTTTGATTTTTCTTGCGGATATTGCCATGCTCTTTATCCTAATTTGAAGAAAATTATTGCTAAAAATCCGGATGTTAAAGTTGTTTTGAAAGAAATGGCTTTCCTTTCTCCTAATTCTGTTTATGCTGCAAAAGCTGCTTTGGCTGCCAACATGCAAGGAAAATATGCTGAAGTCTTGGATGCTATTATGACCAACCAAGGAGCTTTGAGTGAAGCTAAAATTGATGAATTGGCCGTTAAAGCCGGTGTTAATTTGGAACAAATGAAAGCTGATATGAATTCTGCTAAAATTGATCAAATTATGAAAGATAATGCTGAATTGGCTAATAAAATTCAGGTTACAGGTGTTCCGGCTTTGGTTATTAACGGAAAATTTGTTCAAACAATTGATGAAGCAGTTATTCAAAAAGAAGTTGATGAAGCTCGCTCTAAATAATTGTTTTGTATAATATTAGAAAAAAGCCTTTCTTATGAAAGGCTTTTTTTTACTTGTATTGTATATATATTTATGTATAATAAAAGAAAAACGGACAAAATTATGACAGAAGAAAACTCATTGGATAATTTGCTCAAAAACATTGGGTATTATGCAAAATATTATTCCAAAGGTTTATATCAGGGCAAAAAAATTTATCAATTGCATGAAAAAATGCAAAGCTTTCTTGTGCAAAAATTTTCAACACCTGTGGAGCAAAAAAAAGCTCACGTTAATCTTTTATGGAAATTGAAAAAATTTTATTTTAGCCCTTTTCAAAAAGAAGCAATTTCTTTGGTTAATAAAAATGCAGCTTATTTTCAATTAACAGATAAAGATAAATTAACCTATTTGAATTTTTTATTGTCTACCAAAATTTATTCTCAATTTTCAGAAAAATTTTATCAAAACTTATCTCTTTTTGATTTAACTGATAAGGTTAAGCAAAATCAAGCTCTGGATATTTGGAATAAGATGAGGGAATGTGTCGAAAAAAAACAGAAAAATCCTGATGAAAATAAAAAAATAATCCAATTATTTTTTCCGTTTATTAAAAATTTATCAGAAAAAATTTCTTGCGCCTCATATAAATTGATTGGTGATTATACGGAGTTTTTTTTCAAAACATCAGAGCGTTTTCCTGAATATTATATATCTCTTCATCCTTTATATCTTTTAACAACAAAAACTCATTCGGCTTTGGCGCAAAAATCTCCTCGCTTGTTTGAGGATAATATTCAAAGCTCTTCAAAACATATTGATCATTTGGCGGTGATTAATATTGCTAAGGCTTATAGAGCTTATGTCTTGAATCATGCAAAAAAAAGAAAAGTGAATCATAATTTGGATTATGCCATGGAGCAATTTTTGACCTATGTGGTGAAAAATCATGATTATCGCCCCAGAGATGTTAAAAATTTAACTTCTGCTTTGGGAGAAAAATATGAACAGCATCCAAATTTGATTGCATTGAAAAAAAATATTTCAAAAGTGTATAATCAGCATAGATATAAAAATATGTCTTTATATCCTCTTTTGGTTAAAGGCAAAAAAGCAAATGATATTATTTAGTTGGCTTTAGTTTGTCTTTTAAATATTTTGCTGTGTAGCTTTGTGCAACTTTTGATACTTCTTCAGGTGTTCCTTGCGCAATAATCTTTCCGCCGCCGTCACCACCTTCCGGCCCAATATCAATGATATAATCCGCGGTTTTTATCACATCTAAATTATGTTCAATGACAATAATGGAGTTGCCTTGGTCAACCAATGTTTGCAAAACTTTCAAAAGCTTATTGATGTCTTCAAAGTGAAGTCCGGTTGTGGGCTCATCTAATATATAAAGTGTTTTACCTGTTGCGCGTTTTGAGAGTTCTTTAGACAGTTTTACGCGTTGAGCTTCACCTCCGGACAAGGTGGTTGCTTGTTGGCCTAAGTGAATGTAACCCAGACCTACTTTGCGTAACAAATCCAGACGGTTTTTTATTGAAGGAATGTTTTCAAAAAATGCATAGGCTTCATCAACAGTCATATCCAAAACATCTGCAATGGATTTTCCTTTGTATTTAATTTCTAAAGTTTCTCGATTAAATCTTTTGCCTTTACATTCATCACAGGCCACATAAACATCTGGCAAAAAGTGCATCTCAATTTTGGTAACACCATCTCCTTTACAGGCCTCACAACGTCCGCCAGCCACATTGAAAGAAAATCTTCCGGCATTATAGCCTCTGGCTTTGGCTTCAGGTAAAGAGGCAAACCAATCTCTGATGTTGGTGAATACACCGGTATATGTTGCCGGATTGGAACGAGGTGTTCTGCCAATTGGGGATTGGTCAATCTCAATAATCTTATCTATATTTTCAAGCCCAATAAGTTTGTCATATTTTCCGGTCATGCCTCTGGTGCCGTTTAATTCCTTATTGATGGCTTGGCACAAGGTTTCTAAAATCAGAGAAGATTTTCCGCCGCCGGAAACTCCGGTTACGCAAGTTAATGTGCCCAGCGGAATTTTTAAGTCAACATTTTTAAGATTATTGGTTTTGGCTCCCGTTACTCCAATAAACTTTCCGTTACCTTTTCTTCTGTTTTGGGGAACTTCAATGGTTTTGTTGCCGTTCAAATATTGTGCAGTTAAACTTTTTTGATTTTTCAAAACTTCTTTAACAGTACCTTCTGCGGTAATTTCTCCACCGAGTTGTCCAGCAGCTGGTCCCATATCTATCAGATAATCTGCCGCGCGGATTGCATCTTCATCATGTTCAACCACAATAACTGTATTGCCGATATCTCTTAAGCGGGTGAGGGTGGCAAGCAGACGGTCATTATCTCTTTGGTGTAGACCAATTGATGGTTCATCCAAAACATAAAGCACGCCGGTTAATCCTGAGCCAATTTGAGAAGCTAAGCGAATGCGTTGAGCTTCTCCTCCGGATAAGCTTCCGGATTGACGAGAAAGGGTTAAATAATCTAACCCGACATTATTTAAAAAGGTTAATCTTTCAATAATTTCCTTTAATATCTTATGTGCAATCTCTTGTTTTTTTGGAGATAATGTTGCTTCAATGCCGCCAAACCAAGTTAGAGCTTTTTGAATGGACATTTCTGAGGCATCCATAATGTCTAATCCGCCGATTTTAACGGCTAAGGCTTCAGGACGCAAACGTTTGCCATGGCAGAATTCACAAGGAGCTGCCGATTGATATTTGGAAAATTCTTCTCTGACCCAGCTTGAATCTGTTTCTAAAAAGCGACGCTCCATGTTGGGTATCACACCTTCAAAAGGTTTTTCACTGACAAATCTGGAGTAATACATCGGAACACAGATGTTGCCTGAACCATAGAGAATGACTTGCTTTGCACTTTCGGGTAAATCTTTCCACGGTGTGTTTGGTGAAATGCGCAAAAACTCGGCAAGAGAATCTATGGTTTGGCGATGGAAAGCAGATTTTCCGGCTTCCCATGGCGCAATTGCCCCTTGAGACAAAGATAAGTTTGGGTTAGGGACAACCAAATCCGGATCCATATATAATTTTGCACCGATACCGTCACAGTGCGGACATGCTCCTTGGGGGTTGTTAAAAGAAAATAAACGTGGTTCAATTTCTTCAATTGTAAAACCGGAAACAGGGCAGGCAAATTTTGAAGAAAAAATAGTTTTGTTGTTTTGGGTCAGGTTTTCGGCATAAAGCAAGCCATCACTTAATTTTAAGGCAACTTCAACAGATTGAGCCAGACGTTCGGCAATGCCATCTTTAATCACAATACGGTCTACAACAACTTCAATGTCGTGTTTTTGATTTTTGTTTAAGACAGGAACTTCTTCAATGTCATAAATTTCATTATCAATTTTTATGCGTTGAAAACCTTGTTTTTGCAAGTTTTCAATTTCTTTTTTAAACTCACCTTTTTTGCCTCTGGCAATTGGGGCAGACAAAATTAACTTATCTCCGTGAGGTAATTCCAAAATCTTGTCAACCATTTGAGATACGGTTTGAGATTCAATCGGCAAACCTGTGGCCGGAGAATAGGGCGTTCCGACTCTGGCCCATAATAAACGCATATAGTCATAAATTTCGGTTACCGTACCAACGGTTGAACGCGGATTGTGTGATGTGGTTTTTTGTTCAATGGAAATGGCCGGAGATAAACCTTCAATCGAATCTACATCAGGCTTTTTCATTAAATCTAAAAATTGGCGTGCATAGGCAGATAAGCTTTCTACATAGCGGCGTTGACCTTCGGCATAAATGGTATCAAATGCCAAAGATGACTTTCCTGAGCCGGATACGCCCGTGATGACGGTTAGTTTGTTTTTGGGGATATTGACGTCTATATTTTTTAAGTTATGTTCTCTGCCGCCCTTTATCTCAATAAAATCATTTGCCATTTTTGCCTCTGTTTTGTTTTTATTTTGTTCTTTTGCGTAATATAAACTCATATTTTTTTTATGGCAATAAGCAAATTTGCTTAAATTTAAAAACTTGAAAATTTTTATAGATTTTATATTATGCATATTTGGGATTAATTTTTGTAAGTATTTCATGTCTAATAAGATTAAATTTTTGTTTTTTATATCTTGCTTCATTTATTCTGCTAATGTTTTGGCAAATATTAATGTTGCCGTTGTGGCGCCAATGCAGGGAGAGTATGCCGCTTTGGGGCGAGAGTTAATTAACGGGGCTAGAATTGCCGTTGATGAAATTAATAAAGACGGCGGAATTAAAGGCGAAAAAATCAGCCTTATTGAGGTAGATGACCAATGCGATGATGTGTTGGCCATATCTACGGCGCAGATGATGTCTGTTTCTTCAAGGCAAGATAAGATGGATCTGGTGGTTGGACCTTTTTGTCAGAATGCTTTGAACAAAGTTGCACAATTGTATTCTCAGGCTAAAATATTGCAAATTTTGCCCATGCCGGTCAGTTCTTATGAGTTGGCAGATAAGCCTAACAGTCTGTTCTTGTTAACCGGAAACAGCGATCAATTGAGTTTGAGTTTTTTTACATATTATTTGCAATATTTTGATTTTCAAAAAATGGCCTTGATTTATAACGGGGCCGATAAAGATGTGATTGGCATGGCCGAAGCGTTGCAAGAAGAGTTTTTTAAGGCCGGAAAACATCTTGACTTCAAAAGTTTTAATTTTATTCGCTATAAAAAAGATTATGACAAATTGGCTCAAGAGGTGATGGATTATAAAGCCAAGGTTGTGATGATTTTGGGTCATAAAAAAGATGTGGCAAAAACGCTAAAGGAATTGCGTAAAAAAGATAAAAATTTGCCTGTTTTTGTAAATCAGTACCAAGTGCAGAATTATTTGTTTGATGAATATGAAAAATATGTCAACAATACTTATTTCTTGTCTTTGCCAAATTTTGTTAATAATCCTGATTTTACGGAGACTTTGGTTCGGTTGCGCTTGCATGGTATTAATCCTAAGGGTTTGACCGTATATTCTTATATTTCAATTCAGTTATGGGCAGATATGGTCAAAAGAGCAAATTCTTATGCCTTTAATTCTTTGATTAATAAAAATAAACAATTTCAATTGAATATGCCTTGGGGAAATATTTCTTATTTGAACGGATATCCGCAAACTTCCGTGAATTATTCAATTTATCTATACAAAGATAAAGAATATACACAGGTATATTGATTTTTTTGTTTCTTTCTCTTTTTTTCTATATATAATCTTAGAAGTTTTTTTAATTTATTGTATAAGGTGATGATATGGTCAGTAGCATTAATAAAGTGATTTTGGTTGGTAATTTGGGCGCAGACCCAAAAGTTAGCAATACTGCCAGCGGTACAAAAATTGTTAATTTGAATATTGCAACCTCTGATGTTTGGAAAGATAAAGCCACAGGTGAACGTAAAGAAAGAACAGAATGGCATCGTGTGGTTATTTTTAATGCTCAATTGGCTGATATTGCCGAAAGATATTTGCGCAAGGGTTCTAAAGTTTATTTGGAAGGTCAGCTCCAAACGCGTAAATGGGAAGACAATAACGGACAAGAACGCTACACAACCGAGATTGTTTTGCAAAACTATGCCGGTACATTGGTATTGTTAGACGGTCGTGGTGATGGCGTTCCGGCCGGTGGCAACGATGTTTTCTCAGGTTCTGCTTCCGGTTGGGATGCTGCTCCTGCAGCTCCTTCTGCCGATTTGGATGATGATATTCCGTTTTAATCAGGTGAAATAATGTATGAAAAAAACCTGTCTTGATAGACAGGTTTTTTTGTGCTTATTTTTTCTTATTTTCAATTTGCGGAATAGGGGTGGGGGTAGGTGTATCGAGCATTTTTTGAATGGCGTAATTATAATCTTGAGAAGAAAATAAGAGATTAACCAGCTCCATTGGGTTTTGCCCTAAAGCAATTTGTTGCTTGGCTATCTCTGTGGCAACTTGCTGAACAATTGTATTACGAAAAGCTTCTTGCGCATTTTCTTTTGCAATACGCTCTTTTCCTTGTTTATGTTCATAAAATTTGCGCTCAAAACGAGCAAATTCATAAACCGGATGTCCGCCTTTTTGATAATCTTCCAAGTCTTGATAAAAGTTTTTTTCATCCATCAAAGCTCTAATGCCTTTGCCGTTTTGGTCACGATAAATCATCCAATCACAAATAAGCTCAATGTTTAAGGCTTTATCTACTTCTTTTTCTGAGATGTTTTTGAAAGTGATGTTTTTGATGTTGCTATTTAATGTTTCAATATTGATATTTTCTTCAAAATATTCTTTGTTGTAGTTCTTAGGAGCACGAGGGTTCATCAGAGAGCGTGCCAAACATAAAGAAATCAGTGCGATTTTGAGTTCTCTGCTTGACATATAGGGAATTTTACGCGGGTCTCTTTTAACCTCAGAATCATATAAAGATTGATGAACGCAAAATATGTTTAATTGACGCAACAACTCTAATTGTTCTTCATCTAAGGCAATGTTAGATTGAATTTGTTGATTGCAGGCTCTTTCAATAATTTTATTGATGGCTTCTTCAATGAGTTGTTGCTTATCTTTAGTCATAATAAATATCCATTATTTGGTTAATTTTGCTCTATCATACCATAAAATTAAGCAGATATCTATACCCTTTTTTAGGCTTTTTTTGCTTGATACAGCAATTTTGTGTTAACTTTTTTGCTTTTGTTTTTATACATAATCAAAAATAAGGCGGTTTTTTTGGCTCTGGAGAGGAATTTGTGCTTTTTTATGTGTGTAAGTTCTAATATTTACTGGTGAGGGAAAGATATTTTTGCTATATTTTTGCCAGTTTGTAATTAATAAAAGGATAAAAAAGTGAGTGAAGAAAACGAAAATTTGGACACTGTTGCCGAGGCTGTAAATCCGAACAGCGGTCAGGATATTTCTCCTATCGGTATTTGTGATGAAATGAGACGCTCTTATCTTGACTATGCCATGAGCGTTATCGTTTCCCGTGCTTTGCCCGATGTGCGCGATGGTTTGAAACCGGTGCATCGCCGTATTATTTATTCTGCTTACGAAAATGGTTATGATTATAACCGCCCGTTCAGAAAATCTGCCCGTATCGTCGGTGATGTTTTGGGTAAATATCACCCGCACGGTGATAGCTCGGTTTATGAAGCCATGGTTCGTATGGCGCAACCGTTCTCCATGCGCGTTCCTTTGATTGACGGTCAAGGTAACTTCGGTTCCATGGATGGTGATAGTGCTGCCGCCATGCGTTATACTGAGGCTCGTTTGGCAAAAGTTGCTCACGCCCTTATTGATGATATTGAAAAAGATACCGTCGACTTTATGCCAAACTATGATGAAAGTTTGCAAGAGCCAACAGTTTTGCCTGCAGCTTATCCAAACTTGCTTGTTAACGGCGCAAACGGTATTGCCGTTGGTATGGCAACCAATATTCCGCCACACAATTTGGGTGAGGTATTGGACGCTTGTTGCGCTTATATTGATAATCCGCTTATTTCAATTGAAGATTTAATCCGCATTGTTCCGGGACCGGATTTTCCGACCGGTGGTTTGATTTTGGGTTATAGCGGCGCAAAATCTGCCTACCTTACCGGACGCGGTTCGGTTGTGATGCGTGCAAAATGTACTATTGAAGAGCTGAGAAAAGATAAAGAAGCCATCATTGTACACGAAGTGCCGTATCAGGTTAACAAATCAATGCTTGTTACCAAAATTGCAGAGCTCGTGAAAGAAAAGAAAATTGACGGTATTTCCGATATTAGAGATGAATCTGACCGTCATGGTGTTCGCGTGGTTATCGAAATTAAAAAAGATTTTCAAGCCGATGTGGTTTTGAACCAACTTTACAAGTTTACCCAATTGCAAACCAGCTTTGGTATGAATATGCTCGCCATTAACGGCGGTCGTCCGATGATGATGAACTTGAAAGATATTATTTCTGCCTTTGTTTCTTTCCGTGAAGAGGTTATTCGTCGTCGTACCATCTTCTTACTCAACAAAGCGCGTGACAGAGCTCACGTTTTGGTTGGTTTGGCTATTGCCGTGGAAAATATTGACCCTGTTATCGACTTAATCCGTACATCTTCCAACCCGCAAGAAGCTAAAGATGCTTTGCTTGCCAAAGCTTGGCCTGCCGGTGATGTTGAACCTTTGGTTAAACTCATTGATGAACCGGATAGAAAAGTTGAAAACGGAACTTACCTGCTTTCCGAAGCCCAAGCCAAAGCAATTCTTGATTTGAAATTACAACGCTTGACCGGTTTGGAAAGAGATAAGATTCATGAAGAATTGACCGGTATTGGTGAAGATATTAAAGAGTATCTTTCTATTTTGGCCTCCAGAGAAAAACTCTACGGCATTATGCGCGATGAGTTCGTTGCCATTAAAGATGAATATGCAACACCGCGTCGTTCAAAGATTGAAGATATTGAATATGACACCGATATTGAATCTCTTATCCAACGTGAAGAAATGGTGGTTACGGTTACCGATGCCGGCTACATTAAACGCGTTCCTTTGAATGCTTACAAAGCACAAAAACGCGGCGGTAAAGGAAAATCCGGTATGGCTACCAAAGAAGAAGATTTTGTTTCTCGTTTGTTTGTGGCATCAACCCACACACCGGTACTCTTCTTCTCTTCTAAAGGTTTGGTCTATAAGATGAAGGTTTATAAATTGCCTTTGGGTTCTCCGACCTCAAAAGGTAAGCCCTTTATCAACCTTTTGCCTTTGGATGCCGGTGAAACCATCACCACAATTATGAAACTACCCGAGAATGAGGCAGAATGCGAGAATATGTCCGTTATGTTTGCTACAGCTCAGGGTAATGTTCGTCGCAACTCTTTGATGGATTTTGTCAATGTTCAATCTAACGGTAAGATTGCGATGAAACTTGATGAAGGCGACAAACTGATTAATGTTCGTATCTGTCATGAAGATAATGATATTATGCTTGCTGCTCGTAGCGGTAAGTGCATCCGCTTCCCAGTTACGGAAGTTCGTGTCTTTGTGGGACGTAACTCAACAGGTGTTCGCGGTATTAAATTAGCCGACGGTGATGAAGTTATCTCTATGTCTATTTTGAACCATAGTGAAGCTTCAACCGAAGAAAGAGATGAATATGCTCGTGTTCGTTCTGCAATCAAACGCTTGATGGCTGAAAGAAACGTTAGCGAAGAAGAAATTGCTTTGGCTGATACCGGTATCAACTTGGCTGTATTGTCCGAAGATAAATATCTGAAGATGAAAGAAAATGAACAGTTTATTCTTTCCGTTACTTCTACCGGTTATGGTAAGCGTTCTTCTTCTTATGAATATCGTGTTACCGGTCGTGGCGGACAGGGTATTGCCAATATGGAAATGTCTGCCCGCAACAAAGAAATCGTCAGCTCCTTCCCAATTGAGGATAATAACCAAATTATGATGGTGACTGACGGTGGTAAGCTCATCCGTATGCCGGTTTCTGATATCCGTATTGCCGGACGTAAGACACAAGGCGTTATCTTGTTCAGAACAGCTGAAGATGAAAAAGTTGTTTCCGTAACATGGCTTGATGCTGACGAAGATGACGAAGAAGAATTAGAAGAAGAAACCGGAAGTGAAATTTTGGGGGAAAGCGTCATTGAAAATGATGACGACGGTATTGTGACCGAACCTGAAGTAGAATCTAACGGTGATGATGAATAATTTATAGTCAGCACTTTATAAAAACTCCTTGCTCCTAAAAAAAGCAGGGAGTTTTTTTGTTGTAAATATTCTTAATTGTGTTATTAGTGGGTGTGTCTTGAAAATTATTTATCTTTATTGTTTTACCTTAAAATATATTTTTATGTTTTACGCAAATTTTTCTGAAAAACAGATTTTGGAGCAAGTCAGCAGACATTCTCATTTGGGGCAAACAGAACAAGGAATGAGTAGATTGCGCCTGAAAAACGTGCGTTGTACTCAAAATTATGAGGAAAACGGATGTTTAATTTATGAAAGCGGTAAAAAATATGTGCTTTGGATTGTGGAATATTCAGACATACTGCTTGGTATAAAGCGCTGGTTTACGGCAATGCCTCGGATTTTTGAAAAAGAGCCATTGGAAAAAACATATTATATGGTACCGATTGAGGTTTTTGCTGAAGCAAACGAATCTTTTTCTTATGTTTCTTTTTTGACGTTTGATAAAGGAAGAAATTTTCAGCTTTTTATTGACGTTAATGATGGGACGCAGAGTTTGATTGAACCATGGTCTTTGAATAAAGCCAAGGTCTTGGATTTTGTAATAAAACGTAAAGGCGGTTCTTTGGTGGATTATACAATTCGAGGACGATTTATCTGCAATCGGCAGGAAAGGCATATTGTTTGGCTTATTCGTCGCAAGTTTGGAAAAAAACAATCTATTGATTTGTTTTTTGATGTGTTGAAGCAAGATTTTATAAAATGGCATCCTTTAGCCGATGATGCTTCCATGGCGCCGATTTCTTCTGGGCAAGCTATGGTGCATATTGGTAATAATACCATCAAAGCGGATAAATATGGTTTTATTTACCGTTTGGGAAAATAAATTTTTGAAAGCAGTCGATTTCTCGGCTGCTTTTTTCTTGACTCTTTTATAATATTTCTAGAAATGTTGAAATAAAGGACTCTGATATGACAAATAATTTAACAGATATTGCCGCTGTGTTTGATGCTTTGAGCAATGAAACAAGGTTACAAATTTTTCGTATTTTGGTGGAACATAGTAAAGAAGGTATTACTCCAACCGAAATTTCAGCTTTGATGAATGATTTTCCGCGTAACACACTTTCTTTTCATTTGAGCTTGATGGCTAATGTCGGACTATGTTCGTCAGAAAAACAAGGAAAGCAGATTTTTTATAAGCCGAATTGTTGTCTGATTAAACAAATTACAAAATTTTTACTGACAGATTGTTGTAATGGGGGTTGCAATTGTTAGATTTTTTTACACATTTTGCAGATTGGTCAATTTTGCAAATGGGACTCATAAAAAAAACTCATTTAGGTTCTGCCGTTCACTTCTTTATTGAAGATGCTACAAAGATATTTGTGCTTTTGTATTTATTAATATTCATTATCTCTTTGTTTCGTTCTCAGCTTAATCCTGAGCGTGTCAGAGATTATTTATTCGGCAAATTGCGTTGGAGTGGCTATTTCTTAGCGGTTTTTTAGGGGTGGTTACACCTTTTTGCTCTTGCTCTTCCATTCCGTTGTTTATGGGATTTTTAGCCGCAGGTGTTCCATTTGGTGTAAGTGTAGCTTTTTTAGTTAGTTCTCCTCTGATTAGTGAAATTGCGGCTATTATGTTACTTGGCATGGGGAGTTATGGTGTTTATATTGTTTCAATTTATATTGTTTCCGGAACAATTATTTCAGTATTGGCCGGATATTTGGCAGATAAATTTCATGTAGAAAAATATTTGGCGCTCAATATTCCTAAAACAATACCATCTGTTTGTGCTTGTTCAAATATGAGAGAAAAAGCGGTCGCTTTGGTGAAATATGCGCATGAATTTTCATGGAATTTGGTAAAATCACTTTATCTGTATATTTTAGTAGGTTTAACTGTCGGAGCTTATATGCACGGCTATATTCCGCAAGAATTTTTTGTAAAATACATGGGGGCTGATAATATTTGGGCGGTGCCTTTTGCCGCAATCGTCGGTATTCCGATTTATGCATCACAAGCCGGTATTGTTCCATTGGTTCAAGTTTTGTTGATGAAAGGTGTTCCCGTGGGTACGGCTTTGGTTGCTTTTATGAGTATTGCAACAATTTCATTGCCCGAGATGATGATGATTAAAAAAGTATTTAGCTTAAAACTATTGATGATGTTTATAGGTTATTTATTGGTGGCCTTTATTGCTACAGGATATTTGCTTAATTTGTTGTAGGAGGAAAGATGAAAGAGATAAAAATTTTAGGCATGGGATGTCCCAAGTGCAAAGCAACTTTTGAAGTGGTCGAAGAAGTGGCCAAAGCACATGGATTTGCCGGAACAATTGAAAAGGTGGAAGACATTGCTACTATTATTTCTTACGGAGTGATGTCAACGCCTGCTATTGTAATTGACGGTAATATCGCTTTTGTTGGCGGTGTTCCATCCAAAGAGCAAGTAGAAAGCTGGTTTAATGTGCAAATCGGCTCTTGCGGATGTTGTTGTAAATAAGTTTAGATAAGTTTCCTTTATAAAGTAATGTCCTCGGAAGATTAAAAGCTGAGGACATTTTTTGTTGAACTTTAAGCTTTAATTTATTATACTCTCAGCGTGTTTTTTATTATTAAACTTATAAGAATATGAAAAAATTTTTTTCTAAACAAGATTATGTTGATGCTGAAATAATTTTGGCTCAGCTGAGTGTGAAAACAAATTGTTTTGATGCAAGAGGAAAAGTTATTCCTGCAAAATATTTGGTTTGTGTGGATGATGATATAACCTCTGCTTTCTACGCTGTTGATATTTATTTTCAAATTCATCATGCTTATGGGTATTATCCGACTATTTTGTGTGTCGGCGGGGTTGGTCCATTGTCAAAATACACAAATAAATCAGGTGAATCTGAAGGGCAGAAACTTGCACGAGTGTGTGAAGCTTTGGGGGTTATGTCTTCTCAGTTGATGATTTTGGATAAAGGGACAAATACCGGACTTAATTGTTTGGATATTTATAACGTGGTTAAAAATGACAATGAATGGAAAGTCATTATGTGTTTGACTAAACGATTGTCCTTGCGTTTGAAACAAACTTTTGAGTTTTTGGATAAACAGTATCCGGATAAAGTGGACGCAAAATCTCTGGCCAAAATTGTTGCTTCGACATTCTATTATGTGCCAGATGAGGCCTTAAATGATATGGGAATGATGCAAGTGTACAACTGCAAGGGAATATGCAAAGGTGTGTTGCTTTTTTCTGAAATTGCATCAATTTATGACCGAATTTCTCGGTATTCCGGAAAATTGCAAAAACCTCTGGATTTTGTGGTGTCTTCAGATGTCAAGGCGGCATCAAAGCGTTTGGCAAAAAAATATCCGTTAAAAATCAATATGTATTGTTTTAACGGTATTTGGCAATTTGTTTGGGTATATTTGTATATTCTCAGAAAGAAAAAATATATTCAAGAAGATACCCAAAGAAAATTTGTCGCATGGCGTTTTTTCTTGGAAAATTGCAGAAAATGAATATTGTAAAAAAGCCCGATATTTTTGTATCGGGCTTTTTTACTATTGATATGACGGTTCTATATGAATGACTACACGACGATTTCTTTTTCTGTTGTTGGGGATAGGTTCTCCATAGACATCTAAGTTTGGATATTTGGGAGAAACATCATATAAACCAACAGCTTGCATTCTAACACGAGGAATTCCTCTTTCTTCTAAAAATCTGACAACAGTAGAAGCTCTTGCTGATGAAAGCTCCCAGTTTGATGGAAATTGCGGGCTAGAAAATTTTTCATCGCTGGTGTGACCTTCTATACTAAATTTAAAGTTTTTATATCTTTCAGAAAGCAAAGTCGCTGATATTCTTTTCAAGACAGAAATGGCTTTTGAACTCAATTCTGCAGAGCCTTGCGTGAAAAATGTATCTCCATCCAGCTCTAAGACCAAACCTTGCGAATCGCTGCCCAAAGACATTTTATCACTAATATCTGTTGATTTTATATCATCTTCTAAGTCAGCTTTCATAAGTTGTAAAGGACGTTCATTATTTTTATTTCCTAATGCATTGTTCATACTGGCTTGAATTTGTTCAAAAAGAGCCAAGTCAGGTTTTGATACGGTTGCCATCATCACAAAAAAACATAAGAGCAAGGTAACCATATCGCCATAAGTTGCCATCCAACCTTCATCTAACGGTTCTTCGGGCTTTTTTTTCATAAAACCTCCTAGCTTTCAGATTGTGTTGTGTTTGTGTTCATATCTCTATCAATTAAAAATTGATCTTTAGCATCAACAAAGGAGTTAATTTTATCTTGAATATAACGCGGACTCTTTCTTTCAGCTAGCAAAACCAAACCTTCTTTAATCATGGTGTTTTTAAACATACTAACATCATAGCGTGAAGATATTTTGGTGGATAGTGGAATGAAAATTAATCTCGCTAAAATAATACCATAAAAGGTTGTAACTAAGGCAACGGCCATACTTGGACCAATGGCAGACGGATCTCCTCCCATTTTACCAAGCATGATAATCAATCCAATTAAGGTACCAAGCATACCAAAAGCAGGGGCGTCACCACCCATTTTTTTTAGGGCATCTAATGATTGTTTATTGCGTTCTGTTTCTGCATCTAACATTTGGTCTAAAATTTGATTAATTTCTTGTCCTGTGTATCCGGTTACAACCAAATCTGTTGCATATGCCGTAAAAGGGTCTTCTTCTCTTAGTTTGTCTGTAATTTCATTTTCAAGTCCTTGTAAGCCGTTTTTTTGTACAATGTAGGCCCATCGTACAATTCGGCCAATTTCTTCTTTTAATGAAATTTCAGAATCTCCATGTTTGCGGAAGGTATCTCCCATTAACTTAAATGCACCGATTGCTGTTTTGGTTTCATAAGAGAGAAATAGTGCAACAATTGTGCCTCCAACAACTATAATTAAACTTGGTATATCTATAAATGCGCTTGGGGTATCTGTTGCTGTTAAAATAGATCCAAGAACAACAGCTATTGCTGCAATAAAAGAAAAAATTGTTCCTAATGACATAATCCATCCTTCTGTTTAGAATGTTTAGAGTTATTTTTTTGAGGCTTTCACATAAGCAATGTTTGCATGCTCATCACAGTAGGTTTGACCTAGGCGAATCTTCTTGCCGCAAAAATGAAAGTTTTCATCTTTAGGATCTCCAATCGGCCAACGGCATGTATGATTGTCTAAATCTGTTAACATGGTTTTTCCATGATGATGTTTATTTTTGATTGGCTCAACTGTTTGAACACTCGGTTCTGATTTTTCTATTTTTTCTTCTTTTTCTTCAGTTATTTTTTTTGAAACTTTAGGTTCTGCCTTTTCTTTTACAATATTGCTTTTGGTTTCTGGTTTATTATTGTTTGCAGAGGTAGAATCTGGGGAATCTTTTTTCTTGATTGGAGAGGGGCGTCCTGATAACCCTAAACGATGAACCTTTCCAACAATGGAATTTTTGGATACACCCAATCTTTTGCCAATTTCTCCGGTGGTTAAACCTTCTTTCCACATTTCACGCAGTTGGTTAACCATTTCATCTGTCCAAGCCATTATTTGCTCCTTAACTTTAATAACATGTTATTTTGATATATTTATATTGCAATATTTTTTGCGAGTCTAGTGATAAATTAAAATAGTTCTTCTTTTTTATTTTTTTTGCGTTAAACTCCGTTTAGATAGTTGATAATTTTGGGAGGCATTATGAATAAATTTAAATGGATGTTGTTGGGGGTCACGAGTTTTGCCGTTATTGCTTCTTCTTTGAATGCAAAAGAAATTGTGGTTAAACAAGAGCAAAATTCTGTTTTGAATATTTATTCTAATAATTTGGCTTTGGTAACAGATGTCAGAAAAGTTTCTTTACCAGCGGGTGAACATCAGATTACGTTTGAGGGTGTTTCTCGTTTAATTAAGCCAGAAAGTGCCTTGTTTCAAGCTCAAGATGTATCTGTTCTTGAACAAAATTATGAATATAATTTGCTAAATGATTATAACCTTAAAGATGCTTATATTGGTAAAAAGGTTAAGACGGCGTTAGAAAACCCTAAAACAGGGCAAGTCAGTTATGACGAGGCTCTTTTGTTGAATTATATTAACGGACAAGCTATTTTGCAATTTGATTATGGCGTGGAAACAAATTTTCCGGGGAGGTTGATTTTTAATGAAATTCCTGAAAATTTGCAGATTAAACCGGCATTAGGGGCTGTGTTCCAAAATTCTAAAGCCGGTGAAAAAGATGTCTCTTTAACTTATTTAACAAACGGAATGAGCTGGAAAGCTGATTATTTGGCTGAAATTGTCAGTGATAATACACTTAATTTAGATGCTTGGATATCTTTGTCTAATGATGCCGGTGTTGATTTTACCAATGCAGAAGTTTTGTTGGTTTCAGGTTCTGTTAACCAAGTTTCTGCAAATTATAGAAATTCTGCTCAGCCTTTGATGATGGCAAGAGCTGCAAAAGCTGAAATGGCAATGGGTAGTGATATGATGGCTATGGATGCCGGAATGTCTGTCTCTGCAAATGCAGTTGCAGATTATTATACTTATAAATTGCCTAAAAAGGTAACTTTGAAAAATAATCAAACCAAACAAGTTAAGCTCTTTAATTTGGAAAAAGTGAAATTTGATAAAGAATATGTTTTAAAATCACCTTTATATTTGCGTGCAGGGGTCAAACAAGGTAATTTTGAAAAATTAAACCCTGAAATTGTTTTTAAATTTGAAAACTTAAAACAAAATAATTTAGGTCTGCCTCTGCCTGCCGGAATTTTGAGATTTTATGATAATGAAAAACAACAAAATAAACTTTTTTTGGGTGAAAACAATTTAAAATCTGTTGCTGAAGGTGAAAAATTTGAAGTTTTGATAGGCAATGCTTTTGATGTCTTTGCGCAAGGAAAAATTGTTCAAGCCAAAATGCTTGCAAAAGATATTTATGAATATGATGTTGAGGTCAAAATTACTAACTCTTCTAATGAGCAAAAACAAGTTGTTTTTGAGCAAAATATTTATGATACTTGGGAGATTGTGAAAGAAAATATGCCTTCTGAAAAGATAAATGCTGCCAAATTGGCTTGGAAAGTTTTTTTACCTAAAAAGTCAGAAAAAACTTTAACTTTTAAATTAAGAGTAAATAAAAATTGATGAAATTTTACTCCTTTTTTATTTTTATTTGTAGCATTTTTGCGGTATCAACTTCAAATGCTTTGATGCCGCAAGATTATGCTCATTATTTTGAAATTAATTTAGATGAAAAACTTCCTTCTTTGTCTGAATTAAGTAAAAAATATGCTCAAGAAGAAATTTATGATTATAAATATGATTATTCTTGGAATATTGAAGATGTGTTTGATTCTCAGTTTAGACAACGTATTTTAGATAACGGAAAAAGAGAAAAAAGACTCGTCTTTCCTGAAGAAAAAGTTTTTGTGCAAATGATTGAAAGTGTGCCTAAAGAACTTTATCCTTATATTGGGCCTTATATGCATACGGTTCCGGGGATTCCTGAAAAAGTTTTGAATATCCCTGAAATTAAAGCTACAAAAAATAAATTTCCTGAAAAAATTGCTCCTCAGTTGCAAAATATTCCCGATATTGAGTTTGTTTCTCCGTCTTTATATTTTATTTTGATGCCTGAAGCTTGGCCGGATAATCAGCGTTATATGGAAATGCCCAATTTTTATGCCAGTTATCCTAAAGTTGAATATAAGCATGATTTTTATAACAAAATTAAAAAATTGGTGCCGGTGTCTCAGTTTGCTCCCGATGCAAAAAAAGAAAAAAAAGTTTCTCGTAGTGATTTTAGAACAGTGCAACCTACGCAAACAAGCTTGTTAACGGCAGCTGATGTTGCTGCTTTTGCAGACACTTTAGATGGGGTATTAAAATTTTCTAAAGAAAATACTAATTTTTCTGACCTACATCGAGCCGGTATGCTTTTGGATATGTATGAGGTTGATGAAAAAAAAGGAATTCCAAATAATAACCAGATTAAAGACATGGTTAATCCTTGTCAGAGATTGGTGCAAAAATTGCAAATTTTGGGGCCTAAAAAAGAGGTGGAATTTTTAAAAATTGTTGCACCTAAAGGTTTTGATTTGAAAACTTGGGCGTATACTTGTGATAAAACCATTAAAGCGTATCGTTTGGCGCAGATAAATCGTAAAACATTATTTGAATTAAAGGCTTATTCAAAAGGATTGTATTTGCCAGCAATCAGACAATATAATTTAGATGCGCAAATGTTCCAGATGTCTACCATGCAGGCTATTTTAGAAATGTATAAAGCTCCAATGAGTGATGTGATTGAAGTGAAAAAGAATCGCAAAATTTTAAAGGATAAATTCAAAAAAATGGATTTTATGTTGGTAACAAACCCAATTGCTATGCATTATTAATTATATTAAAATCAAAAACTTATTTAATAAATATTGCAAAATGTTGTAAAAATTTATTGCATTTCAGTTTAAGCTTATGTATAAGTATTTTAATTTTTGTTATTAGCATTTAATTTAAGGTGAAAAATATGGCACGCGTAACTGTTGAAGATTGCATTGATAAAATTCCTAATCGTTATGAATTATTGATGGTGGCAGCACAAAGAGCTAAGGATATTTCCTCTGGTGCTCCGCTGACTTTGCCCAGAGATAATGATAAAAATACGGTTGTGGCTTTGAGAGAAATTGCTGACGAGACCGTTAGTATTGAAGAATTGCAAAAATCTTTGGTTATGGGCTTGCAAAAATTTGTTGAAGTTGAAGAGCCTGAAGAAGAAGAAATGGAAATTATTGCCGCTGAAAAAGAACTTTCTGATTTGGATGAACAGTTCTCCGGTTTGCTCTCTGAAACAGATATCGGTGAAGCTATGCAAGTGCATGGTGAAGATGATGTTGATGTGGACTTTGATGCTGAAATGGATGCAGATTCAGATATTGATTTGGATGATGAAATGGCTTATGCCAATGAATCTGATTTGGGCGGCGAGTTTGATGACTATGATGAAGAATAGTCATAGATAGTTCAAAGGTAAAAAAAAGAGAGTTTCAAACTCTCTTTTTTTTTCTTAATTTATTATCCTAAAGCTCAAAGTTATTTTATTTTATGTATTTTAACCTTATTTTTAAATTTTTTTGTTGTAGTATGCATAAAAGTTTTATATTCTAACTTGTGTTGGTATTTTATTTGGCAGAGGTTAAATACATTTCATGTTAAGACAGTATGAATTAGTTGATTTAGTAAAATCTTATGACCCGGATGTTGATGAAGATGCATTGAACCGAGCCTACGTTTTTGCCATGAAAAAACATGGCGCACAGTTGCGTGCTTCAGGCGACCCTTATTATTCTCACCCCGTTGAGGTTGCCGGTATCTTGACAAAGTTTAAATTAGATTGCGCTTCTATTGTGGCCGGTCTGCTGCATGATACGGTTGAAGATACAGATACTACTCTTGAAGAAATTAAAGGTTTGTTTGGTGAACAAGTGGCTCAAATTGTTGACGGTGTTACCAAACTGGCTATGATTGAACAAAAATCTGCCAATAAAAAACAAGCAGAGAATTTTAGAAAATTGTTACTCGCGATGTCTGAAGATATTCGCGTTTTATTGATTAAATTAGCTGATAGATTGCACAATATGCGCACTTTGCATTTTTGCGCTCCTGAAAAAAGAGCCAGAATTGCAAAAGAAACTTTGGATATTTATGCACCTTTGGCTGAACGTATCGGAATGCAAGAGGTTAAAAGCGAGCTGGAAGAAATTGCTTTTGCAGAACTTCATAAAGAAGCTCATGATTCAATTGTTGCTCGTCTAAACTTTTTAAGAGAGCAAGGTAATAGCTTGGTGCCTAAAATTATTGCTCAATTGCAAAAAGATATGCAAGAAAATGGTATTAAGGCCACAATTACGGGAAGAGAAAAAACACCTTATTCCATTTGGCGTAAAATGCAGCAAAAAAATGCTTCTTTTGAGCAATTGTGCGATATTATGGCTTTTCGTATTTGTGTGGATGATGTTACAACCTGTTATCAGGCTTTGGGTGTTGTTCATAGCAAATATCACATGGTTCCGCGTCGTTTCAAAGATTATATTTCTACACCAAAGCCTAATGGCTATAAATCTATTCACACCGGTGTTATAGGGCCTGAAAATACCAGAATTGAAATTCAGATCAGAACATATGAAATGCACGAAGTGGCCGAAAAAGGTGTGGCCGCGCATTGGGCTTATAAGCAAGGTGAACGTGTTGTCGGTAAGAACTTTAAATGGATTAGAGAGTTGTTGGAAATTTTGGAACAGGCATCTAATCCGGAAGAGTTTTTGGAAAATACAAAATTGGAAATGTATAATGATCAGGTCTTTTGTTTTACCCCTAAAGGAGACTTGATTGGTTTGCCGATTAATTCTACGCCGGTGGATTTTGCGTATGCTGTCCATTCTTCCGTCGGGGATACTTGTGTCGGTGCTAAAATTAATGGAGAAATAAGACCTTTACGCACTATCTTGCAAAATGGTGATCAGGTTGATATTTTAACATCAAAAGCGCAGCATCCGTCTCCTGAATGGGATCGATTTGTGGTGACCGGAAAAGCCAAAGCCGCTATCAGACGTTATGTCAGAGCTCATAAAAGAGAGCAATTTATTGCTATGGGTAAACAAACTTTAGAGCGTTTGTTTAAAGGTGAAAATTTAGAGTTTTCTGAAAAAGCTTTAGTTAATGTTTTGCCCAATTTTGAAGCCGAATCTATTGATGATATTTATGCAAAGGTGGGTGAAGGCTTGGTTAGCGGTTGGGATGTCTTAAAAGCAATTTATCCTGCTTATAAACAATCTAAACTTGAAAAAGTTGTTAATTCATTAAAACCGGTTTTCAAAAAAACTTTGCATAAAACCAAAAAAGAAGATATGCAAATTAATGGCTTAATTCCCGGAATGGCTGTTCATTTTTCAGGATGTTGTCATCCTCTTCCCGGAGATAGAATCGTTGGTATTGTAACAACCGGAAAAGGGGTGGCTATTCATACAATTGATTGTAAACAGCTAGAAAAATATACAAATGAACCAGAAAGATGGTTAGATGTTTCTTGGGGTAATAAAGCTAATGAAGAAGGTGTCTATACAGGTCGGTTGAAAGTGATGCTGGCCAATGAACCCGGTGCTTTGGGTGAGTTTTCAAATGTTGTGGCAAGGTATGAAGGCAATATTGCAAATTTGAATATTGTTAATCGAACAATCAGCTATTTTGAAATATTAGTTGATGTTGAAGTAAAAAATTTGAAACATTTAACAGATATTATTACAGCTTTGCGCGCCTCTAAAGTTGTTTCTTATGTGTCTAGAGCAAATCAATAAAAGGAATATATAAATGATTGTCGGAATAGGTTGTGACATTGCAAATATTTCTAGAATTGAAGATATTTTGGAAAAATATGGAACCCATTTTACGCATAAAATTTTTTCTAAATCTGAAATGATGGAAATGAATAAAAGAAAAAATGTTTCTAAAAAAGAATTCGCGTCTATGGTGGCTAAAAGATTTGCGGCAAAAGAGGCTTGTTCAAAGGCTTTGGGTACCGGATTTAGGAAAGGTGTGTTTTGGAAAAATATTGAGGTAAAACATTTAATATCTGGCAAGCCTACTCTAAAATTATCCGGCGGAGCTTTATTGGAGGCTCAACATTTGTGTGAAAGCGGAAATATTAACATTCACGTTTCTATGTCTGATGATTATCCTTGGGCTCAAGCTTATGTGGTTATTGAAAGAATTTGATGAATGAGCGTCTTAAATTTAGAATAAAGCAATTGCTCCGAGTGATTATTTTGGGAGTTTTTTGCTCTTTTCTTTTAAGACTTTTTATTTTTGAAAAATATAAAATTTATTCTGTTTCCATGTTGCCGACAATGTCATCGGAAGAGTGGGATTTTGTTACAAAGTTTGATTATGGGTATTCTCAATATTCATTTCCGTTTAATTTATCTTTCTTAAAAGGTATTCGCCTTTTTCCTAAACAGCCAAAACGCGGTGATATTATTGTTTTTAAGGCTCCGAATTCTAAAATAAAATGGGCTTTTGTAAAAAGGCTTATCGGTTTGCCCAAGGACAAAATTATGTTGAAAAAAGGCCGCTTGTATATTAACGGCGTTATTGTGCCTCGGTATTATGAGGGGGCTTATGCTTATCAGGATAGAAGAAATAAAAATTGGGTGTTTTCTCAATATAGGGAAATTTTACCCAACGGTGTAAAATATTCAATTATTGAATTATCCGATGATAAGGTTTTGGATAATGTGGAAGAGTTTGAAGTCCCTGACGGGTATTATTTTTTTATGGGAGACAACAGAGATCAATCTGAAGACAGCCGTAGTAGTTTGGGGCTTGTTCCGTTTGAAAATTTAATTGGACAAGTGCGTAAAAAATAATCTAATACTTTGTTAATTGGATAAATTTTAGTTGCTATATAAAAAATATTGATTAGTATATCAAAAAATGGTGCCTCTTTAGAAATTTTTTTTTGAATAGAATCAATTTCCAACGAGGTGTCTGGTTTTGTTTTTTTGTTGTTGAGGTTAATATGGAAAAAGATGAAGGTTTTTTAGACACCGTTAAAACTGTGGTTATTGCAATTTTTATTGCCATTGTTATCAGGACTTTTTTGTTTGAGCCATTTAGAATCCCATCAGGGTCAATGTATCCGACTTTATATGTAGGGGATTATCTTTTTGTTTCTAAATATACATATGGATATTCTAAACATTCTTTTCCTTTTAGTCTGCCGTTGTTTGAAGGACGAATTTGGGAAGATAAACCGCAAAGAGGCGATGTGGTGGTTTTTAAATTTCCTCAAGATAATACAACTGACTTTATTAAACGTGTTATCGGGCTTCCCGGGGAAAAAATTAAATTGGAAAAAGGTCGTTTGTTTATTAATGGAAAAATGTTGCCCCGTGAGCAAATTGAAGATTTTGTTTTGAGAGATGAAAACGGTAACGCTAAAAGGTTTAATCAATATCTTGAAACATTACCGGAAGGTAAAAAACATAAGATTATTGAGATTTCTGATTTTGAACTTGTTGATGATATGCCGGAAGTGACCATTCCTAATGATTGTTATTTTATGATGGGTGATAACAGAGACCAATCAGATGACAGCCGTGTCAGCGTAGGGTTTGTGCCGGCTGAAAACTTGATGGGAAAAGCTCGCTTCTTGTTTTATTCTCATAATGAAGAAGGGGCTTGGTATATGCCTTGGACTTGGCCTAAAAAAATTCGTTGGGACAGATTGTTTGATAAAATCAAATAGTTTGGTGTCGGAGATTTATGATGATTGATTCAATTGAAAAAAATTTAGGCTATGTTTTTCATAATAAAGCTTTGCTCAAACAAGCCTTAACCCATAGCAGTGTTTCTGTTGATGTGGATAAAAATTATGAAAGATTGGAGTTTTTGGGTGACCGTGTCCTTGGTTTGACGATTGCTTCTTTGTTAATTAATGCCTTTCCTCATGAACCTGAAGGCAGTTTGTCTCAAAGGCATACGGCTTTGGTTTGTAAGGAAACGGTTGCACATGTGGCTTGTCAATTAAATCTTGATAAATATATGATTGTGGCAGATGAAGATATCAGACATAATGAAAACGTGTTATGTGATGTGTGCGAGGCTGTTATTGGTTCTGTGTTCTTAGACGCGGGGTGTATGCAGGCTATGGATTTTGTGCAACAAAATTGGAAAAATTTGATTGATAAAAATGTTGAACCACCTAAAGATGCTAAAACAAAATTACAAGAAATATCTCACGCTCGCGGCTTGGGAAGCCCTGTTTATAAATTGGAAAAAAGAGAAGGTAGCGAGCATGAGCCGATTTTCTTTATTTCTGTGCATTTGGATAAAGTTGATGCAGAAATAGGTGAGGGTAGAAACAAGAAAATTGCCGAACAAGATGCAGCTGCAAAAATGTTAAAAAAATTGGAAAAAATATGAGTGACACACCTTCTCAAAAATCTGTAAAGCGTTGTGGCTTTGTGGCTTTAATCGGAGCTCCTAACGCCGGAAAATCTACTGTTACAAATAATTTTGTCGGCTCCAAAGTCTCTATTGTTTCTCCTAAGGTACAAACAACCAGAACTCAAGTTAAGGGAATTGGTATTTTTGATAATACGCAAATTATTTTTATTGATACGCCGGGGATTTTTAAGCCTAAAAGACGACTTGACAGAGCTATGGTGGCTTCTTCTTGGAGCGGTGTCGGTGATGCTGATATTGTGGTGCTTGTGGTCGACGCAAAACGCGGCTTTGATGATGAAACTAAAGCTATTGTGCAAAAACTTAATAAAAATAAAATTAAAGCGGTTTTGTTGCTGAACAAAATTGATTTAATTCAAAAACAAAAATTGTTGGCTTTGTCTGCTGAGATAAATCAGAGTGGTTGTTTTGAACAGACTTTTATGGCCTCTGCCTTGACCGGAGAGCAGATTGATGATTTTTATCAATATTTGGCTGATAATTTACCTGAAAGTCCTTGGTATTATGATGAAGAGCAAATATCTGATATGCCGTTGAAATTATTGGCCGCTGAAATTGTTAGAGAAAAATTGTTTTTATATCTGCGCCATGAGTTGCCTTATGCTTTGACAGTGGAGCCTGAATTGTGGGAAAGAAGAGAGGACGGAAGTGTCAGAGCTGAAATTACAATTTATGTGGAGCGTGATAGCCAAAAAGTTATTGTTTTAGGTAAGGGCGGGAGTATGATTAAAAAAATCGGACAGGCTGCTCGTAAAGAAATTGAAGAACTTTTAGAAGATAGAATACATTTGTTTTTATTTGTCAAAGTCAGAGAAAATTGGATTGAGGATCCGGCTCGTTATAAAGATTGGGGCTTGAATTTTAACGCCTAATCAAAATTAAATAATTCTCCCTGAGGGTTGTTTGCCAAATTGTGAATGGCTTCTTTGACAAGTGTGGTGCTGATAGCTCTTTTTTCTGCCAGTGACAACATGTCTATTTCTGCTACAATTTTTCTGGCATAAGAAAATGAGCGTTGCATATTTTTTAATAAGTATGTGATTATTTCCGGTGAAACATTAATTTGCCTATCCATAAATAATTTTATTAACAAGCTAGATAAAAGCTCATCGTCGGGGGCTTTTATTTCTATGGACGGAATTATATTTAATCTGGATTGTAGGTCTTTGAGTTTTATGTTTAATCGAGCAGGAGCTTGTTGTGCCGTAAAAAGAATATATCCACCTTCATTGCGGTATAAATTGTATAAATGAAAAAATGCTTCTTCATTTATATTATTGTCTAAATCTTCTACAACAAGGCAAGGATTTTCTTGAAATAAATCATATATATTTTCTAATTTGACTTGTGATGCTTTTATGTTGGGTATTTTATACGGATAATGTGTTAATAAACTGACACGATTTGAAAAAACATTGGCTAAATGTGTTTTTCCGCAGCCTTCACTTCCGTAGATGCATAGTGCAAAAAAATGCCAATTCGGCCATAAATCAATTGCCATAACAGCTTCTTGATTGCAAGGAGAAATTAAAAAATCTTCTTTTCCAAGAGCCGGTCGGTGCGGTAATTCTAACGGAAGTTGTTTAACTGTTTCGTTCATTTTTTTGCCTTTTTTATTTATTTAATACATCAAAAACTTTTGCCGTCAAGTCTCCTAAGCTGAATGGTTTGGCCATAAATTCAAAATTTTCGCTTTCTGATAATTCTCTTTTGGCAATTTCTTCTGAATATCCGGAAGCTAAAATAACTTTTATGTTCGGAATTTTTTCTTTGACAATGGCGGCTAGCTCTGCCCCTGTTTTTCCGGGCATAACCATATCCGTAATTAATAAATCAAACTTGGTGTCATGTTCTAATTGTTCTAATGCATTTTCAGCTGAATTGCAACCGATTACGTCATATCCTTTTTTCTTTAATGCACGAAGGGCAAAAGTGCGTACTGAGTCTTCATCTTCAACAAATAAAATTCTTGTCGAAGATATTTCTTTGTTATTCTCTTTTCTATCTATTGAGGATGAGACGTTTAATCCAAAAATGAGCTTTTGGTTAAGAGCAATTGGTGACTTAATGGTTTCTTGCACGGTTAATATCGGTGTCCCATCTTTATTGACGACAACATCTTGTGTTGTATCATCTGAAACATCATTTTCATTGTCTTTATCAACACGCGGCAGATATATTGAAAAGGTTGTTCCGACATTTACAGTGCTGTCTACTTTAATAAAACCTTTGGTTTGTTGAACAATACCGTAAACCATGGCTAAGCCCAAGCCGGTTCCGGAGCCGACAACATTTTCTTTGGTAGAAAAAAACGGCTCAAAAATCCTGTTTAAATTTTCTTTCGGAATGCCGCAGCCGGTGTCTTTTACATCTATCACGACAAATTCTCCGGGAGAAACAATATCTGAGCCAAAATGATAAGGTTCTGCTTGCACGGCAACACGCGTGGAAATTGTTAATGTTCCGCAACCTTTCATCGCATCTTTGGCGTTGACGGCTAGATTGATAATCACTTGAGAAAACTGAACTGGGTCTACTCGTACAAAACCTAAATCAGAACCATGATAAAATTTTAAGATAATTTGTTCCCCTAAAATCCTTTTCAACATATGGTTAAGTTCTGTAAAGTTTTCTGTTATATTAATTAATTTTGGTTTTAATGGTTGTTTTTTGGAAAAAGCCAATAATTGTCTGACAAGGCCGGCCGCTCTGTTTGCGTTTTGTTTGATTTGTATTAGGTCTGCAAAAGAGGGGTCGCCGACACCATGTCTTTGCAGCAACAAATCACAAAAGCCAATCATAGCAGTCAGTAGATTGTTAAAGTCGTGTGCAACACCACCGGCCAATTGTCCAACTGCCTGCATCTTTTGGGCTTGCGCAAATTGAACTTCAAGAGATTTTTGCTTTGTGGCATCTGTTAAATAAACCATAATTCCATTATTGTTGTTAGATGTACCGTGAAGTGTTTGGGTGACGGATAAATATAAATGCGCAATTTTTTCTTCTTCACCATTTTTGATATGAACATCTAAATTGGAACTTTTTTGCTCTCCCATGCATATTTTTTTTATTTCTTGAAGCAAGTTTTCATAATCTTCGGGTTGAACAAAGTCAAAAATATTTTGGTTTTGCGGTATGTTATTTAAATTTAAAAATTCTTGAGCTTGTGGATTGAGCTTTTTTATGTTGCCGGATTCTTCTATAAATAAAATTCCTATCGGAGCTTGATTAAAAAGCCAATTAATTTCATCAAACGCATGATTTAAATTTGTTTTTAAATCATTATCAGTGGGGATTTTGTCTATGATAACACCACGTGCTTTTTGTTTGTGTTCTTCTTGATATCTTTCTTGAAAAACCAAAGTTTCTGTTGTGCCATTGGGAATGTTATTAAAATAAATAATGCCGTTCCATAGAGCTTTGTCTGCTGGAATACGTGAGAATTTTGGCATAAAATCTGTTAAGTCTTTGCCTTTTAATTCTTCTCTTTTGCTGTTTAAAAATGAGGCCAAAGCATGGTTGGAATATTCTATTTTGTTGTTTTCATCACAAATATAAACTCCGATTGGCAAATAGTCTAAAAAGTCATGCAAATTTTTGCTTTCTTTTTGAAAAATGCTGTCCATGTTCTTTTTTGCGGTAATATTTTTTATATGCCAATATAAAAAAGCATCTTTTTTGATTTTTTTTATAGAAAATGGACCATTAAAAATATCTGTCTTTTTCAAATATATGGGTTTGACGCTGATTTCAAACCACTCTTCATTATTAAATATTTTATTATCTTCATTTAAATTTAGGGCTAGTGTTTGCGTTATCGGCACTAAGTTATTACAGGCGTTTTTTATTTGTTGAAGTGCATTTTCATTGTTATCTTGTTTAGAAACATAGTGTTCTATAAAGCTTAAAACCGGATATTGTTGAAAAAAATCTTTTGCTGATGAATTTTGTAATATAGGCTCTCCTAATGAATTTTCAATTCTTTCCAATTCAAAATCCTTTTTGATGATTTCTCCAGCCAGTCCTGCAAAACTCATGGCTTTTTCTGCCGTGTTTAATGTTTTTATGGTTATGATTAAGCTTATTATTATTAAAATAATGATACTTAATACCAAAAACATAAAATATTCAGGATATAAAAATAATGATATGATGCTCAGAGATAAAAATACTAGAGCATATGCTAATAAAACCAAATATTTTTTGAGTTGTTTATCCGGATTTTTATGAATTTTTGAGCTGCATAACATAACTAATTACCTCGGCAACGGCTTTAAAATGTTCTGGTGGTATGGTTTGATCTATCTCAACGCTTGCAAACAGAGCTCTGGCCAGCGGTGGGTTTTCTACAATCGGAATTTGGTGCTCTTCAGCAACTTCTCTTATCCTTAAAGCTAAAAAGTCAACACCTTTGGCTACAACAACCGGCGCATCCATCTTTTCCATTTTATATTCTAAGGCTACGGCATAATGCGTTGGGTTGACAATAATAACATCTGCTTTGGGAACATTTTCCATCATACGCTGACGCGCTCTTTCCATTCGAACTTGGCGAATGCGCGATTTTATCAGAGGATCTCCTTCTACCTGTTTGTATTCTTCTTTGAGTTCTTGTTTGGTCATTCTTAATTTCTTTAAATGACTATAACGCTGATAAAGATAATCGGCAACCGCTAATACAAAAATTGCAATAACAACTGTGAATATCAGCAAAACAACAATTTTGTGAATGAATTGCAAAATGGAAATATTATCCATGGTAGGCATTAAATTTGTTTTATCTATATAAGGGCTGACTACTAAAATGCTGACATAGGCAATAATGGCAATTTTTATTAACCCCTTTATACTTTCAACAATTTTTTTCATATTTATAAAATTGGGCAAGGCTGCAAATATGTTTAATTTATTCCAGTTTGGTTCCAACTTTTTGGGGGCATATATAAAACCGGTTTGAGAAATGCTGGCCATAACACCAAAAACTATAAAAATTATGAACGGAATGCCTAAAATTTTTAGTAAAGCTACGGCACAATTGATGAATATTCTTTGCAAAGAGGCACTGTCAGTCGGGAGTTGTTCCGTGAGTTCTATAAATTTAAGGCTAAATTCATAAAACCAACGAAACATCAGCGGAACAACCATCCAGACAACCGCTAACATTGCCAAAAACATAATAAAGCTTTTGGCATCTTGAGATATGGCAATGTCACCTTCTTCTTTGGCTTTTTCTATCTTTCGTTCCGACGGTTCTTCCGTCTTGGAGGCTTCATCTTCATCTTCCGGCGCAACCATGATAAACCTCCTATTTTAAGAACATTTGAAGAGCATTTTCATAATATTGGCAAAACCATATTATGATTGTTGATAAGGTGATAAATACCAATCCGATGCCTAAATAAATTTGCAATGGCATGGATAAGAAAAATATATTTAACTGAGGCATTAATCTTGATAAAAGCCCCATTCCAACATAAAAAATTATTGAAAATGCTACAAAAGGAGAACCTAATTTAAAGCCTATGATAAAGCTTTGGTTTATGGTCTGAGAAATTGTGTTGGCAATGTCTTCGGTAATAATATTGCTACCGGCCGGCAAAATGGCGTAACTCTCTATGGCGGCGCTTATCATAAGGTGGTGTAGGTTGGTGATGAATATGATGGTTAAAGCTGTTAAACTTAAAAAAGTGTTGATGATTATTGATTGTTGTTTGAATGCCGGATCAAACATTTGCGCGTTGGAAAAACCTATGGCTTGACCGGCTAAATTGCCCCCTAAATCTATGGCAAACATTAATATTTGCATAAATATTCCTATAAATATACCGTAGGTAATCTCTATTAAAAACATAGATAAATTATTGCCAAAGCTAGTGCTGATGGGGGGTAATTTATCTCCTATGACAGGAATTAATATAAAACTGATGCTTAAGGCTATGCATAGGCGAAACTTGGTGCCAACATACCCCGCTGAAAAACCGGGCATGAGCATCATGGCACTGCCAAATCTTAAAACAATTAATAAAAATTTGTATAGTTCTATATTTAATAGTTGATGCATCTTTATCCGCCGTTTGCTATTTTATCAAATAGGCCATCTGTTAATGTTTTCATTTGATTTAGCATAAAGGGAAATAAAATAATGATTGTGGCAAAAACTCCAATAATTTTTGGAACAAAAGCCAAGGTCATTTCTTGAATTTGGGTTAAGGCTTGAAAAATACCAATAATTAAACCAATAAATAATGCTACCAATAAAACTGGTGTTACCACTTTTAACAATGTAAACACCGCGTCTCTTGCAATCTCTAAAACTTCTAATTCATTCATTTTTTTACCTTATTCCAATGGGGTTAATTTTTCATAATATTCATAGTTTTCTACCCCGCTTAAAAAAGCGCCGTCAAAACCTAAGTCGACAATTCCTTTAAAATGTTTTGATAATAGTTTTTGCCATTGCGGGTGCCAATATTGCGTTATAATTCCTTGAGAATCTACAAATGATGCTCGTTTTAACCATTCCGGAGAACCAATTTTCCAACCTTTTTGCCAATAAAATTTGGTAGAATCTGCTTCGCTGATATTTATTCCGGCATAAACTTTTCTTAACGCTCCGTTTTTTTTGTATTTTAAATGATTAATATCTTCTTTGGTGAGGGGTTTTTGTTGGAAAAACGGTGAAATAACAATTATATCAAAATTAGAATTGTCAATTTCTTTTAAAAAGTCATATTTTGTTTTGAATTTTGATGTGTCTAACAAAAAAGCAATATTTTTGGCATTTGATAGTTTTTCAATATTATCAGCGTTTATTTTATCATTGGTATTGTGTTTTAATTTTTTAAATGCGCTAGCCTCATCTTGAATTTGATAACTTATAATTTGTGGTGCAGAATTTTTTGACAAAGTACAAGTCTCAATACTGATGAGTTGTTTGTTTGCCGGAATTTTATCTGAGCGTTGTTCACATAAATAATTGTTCAAAACAACACCGTCTATTTTTTTTATGTAGTCTTCTTTTAAGTTTTTAAAATTTTTGCTATGTATATTTTCATCATTTGATAACAAGCTGTCATTGTCTATTGAATAGCCATATTTTCTTGAATGGTTATAATCATTAAGATGATATTCCCATATATCATCTTGCAAAAGCGGGGAGCCTTCATGCACCAAAATTTCAAAACGTGGATTTTTTTGTTTGGCAAAATCTGAAAGCATTATTACATTTTCACGCATTAAATCTCTATAATTTAGTATATATTCAGGAAAATCAACAGATTGGCTGTTTAGTTCCTGTTTTGTATATGGATTTGCTTGCGTAAAACCATACAACCCCGCATTTGCATTGAAAGCGAGCAAATTTGAAATAATACTCAATCCTATTAATATGGAATTTTTATGTAACAATATCTGCCTCTTTTTTATCTGTTCTTTCGGTAATCTCGGCTATTTCCATTGCAATTGCCAACAAGTTATCAAGCATTTGTCTTGGGTTTTTATCTAATTCTGTTTTACTGAATTTTTCAAGATAAACGCGTAAGGTGGCGCCGCTGCTTCCCGTGCCCGATAATCTGTATACAATTCTTGAACCGTCTTTAAATTTGACTATTAAGCCGTTTTTTGTAGAGCTTTTATCAACAGGGTCATTATAGATAAACGGATGTGCCTCTGAAACTTCAAAATTATCAAAAATTTTGCCTTCAAGCTTGGGTAATCTAGCTTCAAGATCTTGCATCAATTTATCTGCAACAGACGTATCCAATCCTTCAAAATCAAATCTTAAATAATAGCTTCTGCCATATTTTTTCCAGTGCTCACGCGTAATTTCTTCTACACTCTTACCTGTTTTGGCAATAATGCTTAACCAATATAATATGGCCCAGATTCCATCTTTTTCTCTGATATGGTTGGAGCCTGTGCCAAAACTCTCTTCTCCGCATAGGGTTATGCGTTTGGAATCCATTAAGTTTACAAAATATTTCCAGCCGGTTGGTACTTCATAGTAGGGGAGATTGTGCTCTTTTGCCACTCTTTGTACAGCAGTGGAGGTTGGGCAAGATTTTGCAACACCGTAAATTCCATTTTTATAGGCTGGTATTATGCTATAATAATCGGTTAAAATTGCAAGAGAATCACTTGGAGAAACAAAAAAGTTTCTGCCTAATATCATGTTGCGGTCTCCATCACCATCATTGGCAGCTCC
The DNA here is from genome assembly GCA_949295005.1 of uncultured Pseudomonadota bacterium. GTDB lineage: Bacteria > Pseudomonadota > Alphaproteobacteria > RF32 > CAG-239 > CAJLXD01. The sequence continues at coordinate 63,394 of CASFJL010000003.1, forward strand.
AAAATCCGGTGAGTTTGGATTGTTCATAATATTCAATAATTCTGTAGCGTAGGTCAAATTTGGATCCGGATGCTTGCCGCCAAAATCAGGCAGTGGTTGACTGTTTATTACCGTTCCTTTTTTTGCGCCTAAGATATCTTCAAAAATGCGAATCGCATATGGACCGGTAACTGCATTAAAAGCATCAAACTTCATGCTGAAACCTTTTTGAAAAAGTTGTTTTAAGGCATCAAAGTCAAAAATATTTTGCATCATTTCAACATAGTCTGATACCGAATCAATAACTTCAATTTGCATATCACCCAGTTTGAAATTGCCGATTTTGCTCAAATCTATATCTGCTGATTCATAAATTTTATATTCAGTGATTTGTTTTGTGCTTTCATATATCTTATCGCTGATAGATGTGGGGATTTGACCTCCGGTTTCATTGGCATATTTTACACCAAAATCTCCGTCTATACCGCCGGGGTTGTGAGAGGCGGAGAACACAAAACCTCCGTCTGTTTTATATTTGAGTAATATGTTTGATGATGCCGGAGTTGATAAAAAGCCATTTTGACCAATAATTAATTTTGAGACGCCGTTGGCTGCTGCCATTTTGATAAACTGCTGTATGGCTTTGTCATTATAATAGCGTCCGTCTCCGCCAACAACAAAAACTTTTCCGGCCAAATTGCCTATAGTATTAAAAATGCTTTGAATAAAATTTTCAAAATAATGGGGCTGCATCATCACTTTTGTTTTTTTGCGCAAACCGCCAGTTCCCATTTTTTGATCTGAATATGGTTTTGTTTGGACTATTTTTAACATTCTTGCCTCCATTATCTTGTTGTTTGATATAAACATATCATTTTCATTAATAAAGACAAGTGTTCATTGAACTTATCTACTTATAAAATAAATTCAATTTTCTGGTGAAATAAATTCTACCAAAGCATTTATTTCTCTTTTTGCGGCTATATGAGAAACGCTCATTTTGTATTTTAATTCTGGTTGCCCCATATCTAAAACCGTTAATCCTTCTAAGAACAATTCTTTGTATATTACTCTGTCTTTTAAGCCAGAAAATAACCTAAAACCATATAGTTTTGAGAGTTTTTCCAATTGTGAAAATACGGCAATCTTGTTTTTAGAATTGTAGCTGGATAGTTTGTTGCCACTAACAATCCAATTTAAATACGGCTTGCCCTGAGAAGCTAAAAACTTTTTTACATCCCATATGAAATTTGAATAATGTCCTGGTTTTAATACCCTATCTGTTTGGTAATCAATTTCTGCAATTACATTTAAATCTATCAAGCTGTCTGAAATAGGGGTGATTACCGTATCTGCATATTTATGAGCTTCATCAAATAAATAATTTTTTGTTCCGGGAGTGTCTATGATTATGGCATCAAAACTATTTTGTCTTTGCTTGATTTGCGCACCAAAAGCTTCTCTTGCTTGCGCTTGCAAATAGGGGTTGTCTTCAGGAATGATTTTGCAATGATCCGGAATCGGCAAACTTAAATTTTTATCTTCCTTAAATCTTCTTCTGTTTTCTATATATTTTGATAAACTTCCCTGACGTCCGTCTAAATCAAATGTAGCTACACTAAAACCTTCTTGCATTAGTTTTATGGCTAAATGCATTGATATTGTTGATTTTCCTGTTCCGCCCTTTTCATTGCTGATAACAATTATATGGGCTCTTTTTTGTTCTGTTTCTTGTGTCATTAGAGTTTATTTGCCAAGGTTAATTCTTTGTTGTTTACAGTGATGACAATGCATGATTTATGAGTCTTTTTTAACTGATTGCATAAATCTTTTGCTTCATTTTTATCAAAACCTATTAACTTTGATCTATATACAATAGCTCCGGATGTTTCAATAGGTTCAACATCTATTATTGTTTGTTCTGAAATTTTGGCAACTTCTTCCTTAATGTTTTGTGCATAATTTCTGGCTTTGGCATAGTTAGAAAATGCTCCGACTTGAACACCCCAATTGTAAATTTCATTACTTTGGGTTGCTGTTAAAGCATTGTCTGCAATTTGTTCTTTTACATCTTCTTTATAATTGTTTTGGTTGTTGGCTAACATTATGTCTGATTGAGTTTTATTTAATGCTAGTTTTTGCAAACCATTTTCCATCATTGAGGCTACTTTTTTATCTCTTTGTTTGAGCATTCTATGTCCCATGGTTACTGCAATTACTCTGTTGCCGTCTCTTTGAGCAGATGTTACAATATTAAAACCTGCTGCATTGGTAAAACCGGTTTTCATGCCGTCTGCACCCTTAAAATTTTTTAACAAATGATTATGCGTGTAGATGGTGCGTCCTTTGTATGTAAATTTTTTTGTAGAAAAAAGCTTGTAATATTGCGGAAAATGATGATACAAGGCTGCTCCTAATAAAGCCATATCTCTGGCAGTGCTTTTTTGCTTTTTATTCGGAAGTCCTGATGCATTGTAAAAAGTGGTGTTTTTCATGCCTAATTCTTTGGCAACATGTGTCATTGTTTTGGCAAAATTTTCTTCAGAATAACCAAGTGCTTCTGCCAAAACAACGGCACAATCATTGGCTGATTTTACAATTAATGCCATTACAGCATTTTTAACACTTATTTTTTCACCAGCTTTAACACCAATTTTTGACGGAGACATATTGGCTGCTTTTCTTGACACAGGTAATTTATCTTCCCACTTGATGATGCCATTTTCCAATGCGTCAAATGTTATGTATAATGTCATTAATTTTGTGAGAGAGGCCGGATATCTTCTTTCATCAGCATTGCTTTCTGATAAGACTTTTCCCGTATTGGCATCAATTATTATGGATGACACACTGGCACAAACATTGCTTGTTAAACATAAGCAAAATAAAAAACTGAGTATACTTGCCTTTAATGAAAATGCCATTTTGTGTTCCATTCCTTTTACCTGAATTTTTATTGTTTGAACGAGAATCTAAAAATCATTATAATTAAAAAAGGAAAATAAATTGTTAATTTTTTTCATAAAATATTTCTTGACTTTACATATTTTTTTTAGTAAAAGCACATCTGTTAATGGCGAACGTAGCTCAGTTGGTAGAGCCCCGGTTTGTGGTACCGGTTGTCGTCGGTTCGAGCCCGATCGTTCGCCCCAGATTATAGTTAAGCACCTCATTTGAGGTGCTTTTTTTTGTTTTGTAACGGGCTCGAACCAAGGTGGTTCATCGTCAAAGTATGGGGCAGAGAGTAAAAATTAAAAAAAATATCATAATCAAAACACCAAAGTAGAAATAAATTAAGCACATAAAATCCGGAC